>NZ_LR732497.1 GCF_902506425.1 Novosphingobium sp. 9U
TTCTCCGCTGATGCTGGGCCCGGTCACCAATCGAGAGCCCGTTCTTCATCATACCGGGGAACAACCACCTGCATCAGCACCGATCGCGCAGTGGTGGACCGCTCCCAGCGATTACACCATGTTCATGCGGCGAGGGCAGGGGGCTCAGACGGCCTTCCGGCGGTGGAAAGCGGAACGGTCGCTATGGAGCGGTGAGGGCGGAAACGCCCGTTCCTTCCGGCGACGGGGCAGGGTGCTTTAACGCCTGCCGGTGGAGGACTACGGACTGACCACTTTGGAAGCCCGGTGGGCGTAAGTGGCCCCTCGTTGATTTGGCGGCGTCGCCCTCGTGACTCGACTGCAGTGCCGACGCTTGTCACCATAGCCTGTCAGAGGAACTGCCGTTCCGTTCACGAAGCGCGGAGGTCTGCTTACCAGATGACAAAGTGCGGCTAAGCGAGGGGGATGAGTGCCGCTGACCTAAAGACCTGCTCATCGCTCGCCTCGTCCGGGAGAGAGGCGGCACCTCGCAGACATGGCAGCGTGCGGTTGGCAAGGTGATCGTGCGTGACATGAGGACGCATGCCCATTGCAACTGGGACGTCACAGCAAGCGGCACTGATGTGCAGCGTGCCGCCATCGAACGGCTGCTCGACGACTTGCGACTTGAGCACCCCATCCTGGAAGCCGGTTGAGCGTTTGACGGCTGCAGCCGCCGACATTGCAGACCTCCAGTGGCTCAAAATCACTAGCTGAAAGCCGCTGTTCGTTTATGCTTGCGCACCCGCTCTCCGGTTATCTGACACGTCGATGAAATGGTTCCGGACGACAACTATGGAACTATGCCGCGAATGGTACGGTGAGCCTCAGACAGTTTCCAAACCCGAGTTATCGACAACTGCATGGCGTTTTTATGCACAACAGGAAGAGCAGTTCGGAAGAGGGGTGCCGCTTTTGGGTCGGGTAGATGCTACATATAAAAGCGGTAGGAGGGGTTAGGCGGCTGATTTTCGGACAGTTCGGTCATCAACTGCCCCACCTTCTTGGCGAAAGATAGCGTGATAGGATAACGCGAAATTCCCTCGCTAGTATTCCAATTCATCTTGGATAGCGCGAGGATTTCAATTGCGCGCTGGGCAGATCGGATGGTCCGGCACTTCCGATTTCGATGGGTGCAGGAATGTGCGGTCCCGGATACTCGTTCCACCAGGGAACGTAGCCGCTCGTAAACAGATAAGTCTGGTCGCCTA
Organism: Novosphingobium sp. 9U; assembly: GCF_902506425.1. Lineage (NCBI taxonomy): Bacteria > Pseudomonadati > Pseudomonadota > Alphaproteobacteria > Sphingomonadales > Sphingomonadaceae > Novosphingobium > Novosphingobium sp. 9U. Next base: position 1,230 of record NZ_LR732497.1, read on the forward strand.
CCGAGCAAATCGTTCCCCGCCAAGGCTCCTGAAACCCCTTGCGAACGAGCCGAAACGGCGTGGCGCGGATCCAGACCAAGTCGCATGCAGGCACCTTGCCGCTAGCGGCGCGCCGAAATCCTTCTTCTTCCTCCGGTTGATAGGTCGTCGTCTTGTGAATGACGATACGGCTCGGCGGCACACCGGACTGAGCCTCGTACTTCTCAAGCACGTCGCGCAGCAAAGCGTCGCTTTGGTCTGTGGTTAAATAGGGCTGACGATCACGCCGCTGTTCGTGTTCGATCGTTGCGCCCTTGAGCGCGAAGGGCTCAACATCGGTTGAAAAAGCCTGTGCGACGCTGGCGTAGACGAGACTTCCGGCGCGGCGCTTTAAATGGTGGAATGAGATACCCACGAAACAGACGTTTTCGGGAAGGTCGGCAGGGCGCCAGGGAAGGCCGCCGGCCTTGTAGTAGAGAGACACCGCCAGGTTCCAGGCGCGCGTAGCATTGCTCTGGCCCTTGTCGTCAGGGCGCTCGACGGTATCACGTCGAATGACTTGCAGTGGGACGGGATTGGTATGAGCCATGATCCGAGCCTTGAGGGCGCGATAGAACGTTCGGAATAGCAAGTCGTCCGCTTGCGTGCGAAGCTCTTCCGCCGCAGCGAGCTCTTCCGGCGTCGGTTGGAACAGCGCGAACTGATCGCTCTCTTCCTCGCGACGCAATTGCTCCAATGCGCGACGCTCCGCTGTCGATAGGCCCGGATTTTCAACTCGCAGGTCACCGATTTCATCAGGTAGGCAAATGACAACGCAATCGGGCCTGCTGTCGCCGAACATGCCTTGGATGCGGCTTTCGAACAGGTCGAGCAGATCTTCGAACGCCTCCGCGTTCGCTGCCCTTGCGCGAATGAGATCTAGCTTGTCTTGATCCAAAGGACGTACAAACCGTTCTTCAATCACAAAATTCACACCCAGGGCCCCTTCGCTGCCGGGCCAATCTGGATAGCGACGGGCGTTACCTTCCCTTGCAGGCAAGAAGCCAGACAGGCGCGAGAGCCAACGGCGCACCGCTCGCACATCTTCCACGGGACCGACGAGACCGACGTTGACCTGTCGTATGCGCCCAGCGTCGACCGGCCCTCCAGACGGCAGGGATCGCCTCGGTTCAAGCCCCACCACACCCTCGCCAAAAGAAAGCTTCGGTTCAGGCAGACATTCGATCTTGATCTTCATCGCCGGCCAAAAGTCCTGTCTCGGGAATATCCACGGTGAGGAAGCTGCCTTCGAGCAGCAAGTCATCGACATGCTCATCGCCAATGTCGATTGTTGTGCGGCCGGATGCGAGGAATCGGGCCCAGAACGCGAGATCATCGTCGACATTCTTGTTCCGGTCGAGCTTCATTCGCCGCGTGGCGCGTGCTGTGCGGGTGAAAGCCGGAAGGGGCTTCCGTGCGTCTCGCCCGGTGAACATGTAGAACGGCTTGATCCGCACCGCCCATTCGCCCGCAACCTGCGTAATTTCGTAACTGAAGCCCTCGTTTTCGAACCAAGCTCTACTCCCGTCGGCGCGTTGCTTGACTACTTCACGAGCGACGCCGCGGCGTCGCGGCGTATCGTAGACGAGCCGACGTGGACTACCATCCCGTCCTTCGAAATAAGCCCGACGCCGCTTACCGTCCTCCAAGATCAGGCCCTGCGCCTCCAGACTCCGTAAATGCCGCTCAAAATGCTTGCGAATCAACCAGGACATCACGCGGCGTTGGTCGGCATCGGCTTCGAGTTCTACGCGAGACACAGCGCGTGTATCGACGTCTGCGACCAGGGGCCCGAGAGCGGCCGTGATGATCGGTAATGGCACAAAGCTCCAAAGCTCGGTCTCGCCGCGATGAATGAAGGTGCCCGCTTCCCCGATAGCGACGTCGCGAGATCGCGTTCGAAGCGGGGCCAAAAGGCGAATGATGGAAACCCGGTCCGGCAAAGCTGCAAAGGGCAGCACATTGATCACGTAGGTACCGACAGGACGATCGTCGCGCGCGATAGTGGTCGTGCCCGCTGACGCGCTCGCCTGTGCAAGAGTTACCCTGAAGCTACGGCCGCCGTCAGCGAGAGAGAAGATCGCTTCGCCTCCGAGTTCTTGGGTGAGGAAGATGTCGCATAAAGCCCGATTACGCAGCGCGGTAGCATTAGGCTCCGGCGAAAATCTACCATCGGATTGCAGGTTAAGGCGCCTGCCGAGTGGTTCGATAAGGCCCCCGGGGTTCTGGAAAGTGATTGTCGATCCGGGACGGACATCGATGCCAGCAGGTTTCGCGACCTCGTAATCGCGATGAACCAGCAGGTTCACCACGAGCTCGACGAGCGCCCGGTGCGAGTAGGCGGGCATATCCTGGTGGCGATTGCGCCCTTTGACGCGCAGAGTCGGGTTGATGTCACTTGCTTCGAACCATTCGATCAGTTGGCGGCGTTGGTCGATAAGATTGCCAGAGAATATCTGACGCTTTTTTCCTCCGATCGTCGCGCCTACAATCGCGTGACGAAAGAACCGCTGTGGATCTTTGCCGAACAGCAGAACGCAGCCGGACGTCGGAGTTTCGACGCCATTGTGGCCCACGATTAGGCCCTGTTCGATCAGCAGCGATCTCAACGTTTCACTGGTGACAGGCGCGCGGCCGAGCTTCGCGCAGTATTCTCTCATTGTCGCCAGCATCACAGGATGGTCGAGATCATCGAAGGTGGCGTCTGTCGCAGGTTGATCGTCGAACGCCACCGAAACCGATGAGGCCTCGGGAGATCGGCTCGACGGATAAGCGTCTTCGCCCTCCAGCTCGATCGTCAGATCGGCCATGACCTCGTCAAAGCCATCAATCTCGAGCAGCTGAAAATTCCGCCCGACAGCGCGTTGCAGCGCGGCCACGTTCGGGTGTGGCGTCTCGCCGTCACGAATGCACCAGTAGATCCCATTCTTAAATCGCTGTGCGCCCTTTGCCGTCCGGCCAAGCAGGTGCTCCATAACCGACGGCTCTGCGCCCCGGTACCCCATGACAATCAGCGGAGAGGATTCGATCAATGGCGCGAGTTGCTTCACGAGCCTCGGATCGAGTTTCTCGACCTCACCCTGCTCGTTTCGATCGGTATATTGCTCGGCACGGCCGTGTAGCCAGACGATTTGGGCACGGTTGAATAGACCGAACTCGCGCAGGTCGCCGGGGCCGCGATTGACCTCCGCCACGTGGCGAATGTGGGGCCGTAGGTTGTTGAGCGCTGTCGGAAGACAGGTGTCGAAATTGACGGTCATGACCGTTCGGATGAGCCCGCGCATCACGAACTCGGCCAGCCGCTTATAGCCCTGACCGATCCCATTGGACGGCTGTAGCAGATCGAGAAGCAACCTAGTCCGATATTCTCGCGGATTCAGCAGGTGCTCGACGACAAGGGGAAAATTCTCAGCAAGTCGCTCTTCGCCCTTGATGAACCAAGCGTGCGACTGCAGCCAGGATTGCCACTCGGCGAGCTTGACTTGCTCGGGCAGGACGTTGCCGCCAAGCTCGCGTTCGGCATAAACACGCTTGGCGAGGCGCATGACGCTCGGCGCCGCCATAGGGACACCTGACGAGAAAGAGGCGCCTGCGCCGAGTAGGAGGACGGGCCGCGCCTCATTGTCGGAGCGGAGGATCGAAGAGAGAATTCGAACCGATGACTGCTGCGTCTGCGTGGACATCTACGCCTCTTGCGCTGGTCGACGACAAGTAGGCCGAGGAACATGACCGGAACGACGCGCAAAGGCAATGGTTTCTAGCCGTTTTCCCAAGGTTCCGATGATCTGTGGATCGTAACGCCCGGTGCGCAAATCCGGTACTCACCAAAAACGACGGTTGCAGATGGCCGTTTCACGACTGATTTTTTGTTTTGACCCACCAGTGGACACTTCAAGGGCACACAGTGGCGTGGCGTCGCGACGGCGTGCTAAGCCGACACGGCAAGGCTGAATAGAATGGGGACGGGGATACCATGGCGCGCCAACTTAAGCTAACCCGCTTCCGCGACGTGCCACTCGACGATCCGTTCTTCGACAGCCTCAAGGAGGGCTACGACGAATTTCCCCAATGGTTTGCGAGGAAGGCGGACGAGCCACTCTATGTCATAGCCGATGGCCGCAAGATCAGTGGTATGATCTACCTGAAGCGCGAGGACGGCCCCGTCACCGACGTCGTTCCGCCGCTGCCGGCGCGTGTTTGGCTGAAGGTTGGCACTCTGAAGATCGAACCGGCACGCACAAAGCTCGGCGAGCGGGCGATCAAGAAGATCCTCGACACAGCACTCTCCGAGGGAGCCGAGGGAATCTACGTTACGGTATTCGAAGTCCATCGCGGCCTCATTGCACTATTCGAGCGCTACGGCTTCGTCCACGCCGGAACTAAGACTACCGACAACGGCGTCGAGCAGGTCTATGTCCGCTCGCTCACCGAATACGACAACGATCCATTGATGCGCTATCCGTTCATACGTGCCGCTGGCCGTCGCTACTGGCTGCTTGCAATCTATCCAGAATACCACACGCGACTGCTGCCGGATTCGATCCTCAACAATGAGCCTCGGGAAATCGTCGAAGATGTCTCACACACCAACACGATCCACAAGGTCTACATCTCGGGACTTGCGCTCCAGCGTATGAGCCCTGGCGATCCGGTTATCTTCTATCGCACGAGCGATCGCGATGGGCAGGCTCGATACCGCTCGGTGGTGACCTCGGTTTGCGTTGTCGAAGAGGTCCGCCAGAAGCGTGATTTCGGAGGAGTCGATCCGTACTTGGCCTACACCAAGCCGCGTAGCGTTTTCGACGAGGAGGAACTTAGGGACAAGTATCTCACGTCCGACCGCCTCGCTGTTGCCAAGCTCACCTATAATGCCGCATTCGCTCGAAGGGTCATCAGGCAGACACTGCTCGACGAGGGTATCCTCACGCCGCGCCAGCGCCCCGACCTCGTCGAACTGGGACGCGCGGCTTTCGACAGGCTGCTCGAGCTTGGAGAAGTTAATGCGCGTCTTGTTATCGATTAGGCCGGTCCACGTCGCCAATATCCTGAGCGGGACCAAACGGTTCGAGTTCCGGCGACGTATGTTTACGCGCCGCGATGTGCGCTCGGTCTTGATCTACAGCACTATGCCGGTGGGTCGACTGGTCGCCGAATTCGAGATCGCCGAGATTCTTGAGGACGAGCCTGACCGGCTCTGGGCGCGCACCCATGCTGCCTCAGGCATTAGCAAGGATTATTTTGACGCCTACTTCGAGGGCCGTAACACGGCGTTTGCACTTAGGATTGGTGCGCTTACGATCTTCGAGACGCCAATCGAACCAGCTGCGCTCATCGACAATTTCACCCCGCCACAATCCTATCGCTACGTCCCGTCACCCGCCAGCCAGCTCGCGCTGTTCTAGCGTATGGCGCGTGGACTCTGCATTTTGGTATTCGGCGTTTCGGGGGTCGGTAAGACGTCCTCCTGCACCGACTATGTCGCGCGCCATCCCGAATGGCTCTACCTACGCGCCAGCGCGCTGCTAAGCGATGCGACCGGAGAGAGCGCAGAAGCACTGCGGACAAGCAGCGAGGACGCGATCCTTAGAAACCAACGACTCCTGGGAGTGGCGCTCAAGCGCGCGCGTGCCGGCCGGGAGGCCTCGCCCGTCCTAATCGACGCTCACGCTGTGATCGACAACGATCGCGACCTCGTTACTGTACCGGTCGATGCCGTAGCTTCGCTCTATGCCGACGGCATCGTTTTGCTTGAACTGTCGGCCACGATGCTGGCCGCGCGCCGTGCCGGCTCAGATCGGTTGCGACCTACTCGTTCGGCATATTCGCTCGATCGCGAATCGCGCTTAGAAAGTGCCGCGGTGCGCAGCTATGCTACCGCGCTAGGTATTCCTTTTGCTCGAGGCAAGGTTGAAGGAGATTTTCGGCTGGATCCGCTGATCGACGAACTCGTCAGGCGGCGACGCGAGCATGCGTCGTGACGCTTGGCCGAGATGGTAAGACGAGACTCGCCGTGGCATCAACGACGCCTTCATTATATCCGAGCTCGCACGCTGCCGGTACGTACCGGCCCTGGCAGCAGGAGCTGAGATGGAAGCCGTAATAGTCGAAGATGCGTTCAAACAGCGGTAGCTTAGAATCGCTAACCGTGAGGTGGGGCTTGTCGTCATTGACCCATTTAAGAAGGCTGTCGAAAATGCGCAGGCCCATGCCGCGGTTGGCATATTCGTGCGCAACGCGGACGGTGCAAATTTTTCGCTCGTCCTCCTCATTTTTGGCGATGCCGAGCCCAACAAGTCGGCCGTCACGCTCAATCCGCAGCAGATAGCGCGTACCCGTATGGAGGCCGGGAACAACCTTGCTCATATACCAATCTTCAATGCCGGGATAGTCTTCCGACAGCGGTAACAAGAAAGCCAAGGCTTCAGCCTCTCGGTCAGCCAAGGGGGCGAGACCTAGAGATGCGCAACGCGCCGAGATCCAAGACGAGAATTGGTTCACGATATGATCCTAACGCACGACCGACATAAGAGATAGCAGACATAGCAATTTTCGCCAGACCGAGAGCCCGAGTGTCACCAGCGATTTTGCGAGGGCACCGATATGGGCTGCGACACTGGAGAGGCCCGTCCAAACTGCGGCAATCATAGGGCCTAGTTGGGGTTGCAACCATCCCGCCGCAAGGTTGCCAGCGATGCCGAACAAAAAGGCGAAACCGAGATACTGGACGAGCGTCTTGCGGCCGCTTCGCCGGGTCTGGAGCTTTACAAAGGCCGAAAAGTCGACGATCGGTTTGCGGGGTCTGGCCGACCGCTTCCAATGGTAAACGACCATCCCCGTGGGTAGGCCGGGAGCATATGCCGACCAGATCGGGTACTCGAGAAGCCGCATCTTGTGGAACTCAGTATTAGCGACCGAGAGTTCCGCGCTAACCGGCACGGCAGTGAGGAAGGCCACGAGGGACATCCGAGCGGCACCGGGCGGCTGGTCGCTCGCCATCCGCTGCTCTACCGCGGTTGGGAGCGTTCGCGCTTCATTCAAACGGAAATCGAGATATTCGATTTGGTCGTAGCCGCTGAGCAGGAACCGGTCGTAGACTGGGACGTCCTCTACAAAGGGATTGCCGTCGTTATTGGCTGGCATCGCGATCCGCAGCCGGAAATAAGCACGTGAGGCTCCGCTTCGCGCTTCGCATGCGCGCAAAGCGGATGGCTGAATGGTGCAGATCGTCCCCTCACTGAAGGGGTGGACCGAAAGCTCGTTCGCACTGATTGCCTCGCCGGCGAGATTTTTTGCGAAAAGGTGCATTCGGCAGAAAATGCGGCCGTTAGACTTCTTGAGTACAAGTGGTCCCGGGCGCGAAGAATTTGCGGTCAGCACTTCGTTGAAGATGCCCTGTACCACTTCATGATTCGTGAAGTGGGGGGCGCAGTCTTGAATCGCTGAGGTACGGACAATCGTCGGCACGTAGATGCTGAGTTTCTCGACGAGGCCAACGTCCTCGACCATAATGCCGATCTCGGCAAAGTCTGTGCCTTGGTCCGCCCGGGCTTTCCTCAACCTAAGGCGCTTTCGTGGCGCTTCAGGCATACGCCAGTAGTTGAAGTGGACTTCGAACGCTATGCCCGTCTTTCCAGCGACCGGGACGCACCAGACGGCGATACTCTTATTCGAAGACATTGTTTCCCCCGGATCTTGCGATCTAGCGGCAAGTGTGAGCCTTTGCGACTCCAATCTGCTGTGCCTTCGGCATGGGGCTCGGAGTATGTTCTGCTGCGTGAGACAGAATAAATTTACCAATCTGCTCTGGGGCGACGCGCAGGAAGTTTCTGAGCTTCCGTATGCCGGACCGGGGATCGAATACGACGAAGATCTTGGCGAGGATACTAACCGACCACGGCTCCAGCTTGAGTTTTTGCTTCTGTGTCGAGCAAACGGGTTTGTTGTGCGGCGCTTGAAGGTACGACCGCTTACGACCATGAATACGCCGTTCCGATCCTGCGCTCCGTATGTCGGCTCACGTCGAAAGCTGCCGGTCGGGCCTCGCCAAACGGCGGGTCGGCAGCGCCAGCTCCTGATCGCGGCGGATTGCCGCGCCCGCTGTTCCGGCGGTCCAACCGTGCGCCATGCTCAGCTCCAATAGTTCGTTCGGCGAGCTTGTCGGTTCGCCCGCGTGCAGGGCGGCCGTGCCGTCGTTAACCTGTTGCAGCCGGTTGGCGATGTTGCCTGCCGGGCATAGCTGCAGTAGCAGCGCGGTGGCTTGGCAAAGCAGCGCCTTAGGAGCGCTTTTCAGTGCGCACAGCCGATCGCCGTAGGCCACGCCAGGCCGCCGGTCGCCACCACGGCGGAATGGTCTGTGATGTCGCTTGCCGCGACACCTCCAGGATGCGCCAGGCCACGAGCAGCTTGTTGGTCCCCGCCACCCGAAAGCACTGGAAGACGAGTTCCACGTCAGCGCCTTGCCTTGTACGGGCGGCAAGCAGGTAGCTGCCGCCGGGCGTCACCGGCAGCTCGCGTGCCAGCGCCACGTCGTCAACGAACACCGTCTCGGCCTTCTCGATCGCTGTCCATTGTTCGGCAGTGAGGTCACGGGCTAACGATCGCGCCAAAATTGGATTGTCGGGGAAATTGTGCTGAGCAAGTTGCTCGATCGGGCGCGTGCCCAATGCCACAAGGAAGCCTATCCCGCCAGGTACGAGGGCTCGCAACGTCGGCTTTGCGTACGGCTCCTCAAAGCCGCTCCATAGCGAGAGCTCGATGGCAACATCGTCACGGCCATGACAGCGCCGCGCGAATGAGTAGGTTTGACCGCCCTCCTGCGCTGCGGGTGCGAGGCCGAGGCCCCCTGGCACAAGCACGCTCAGGCCCGAACCCGTGCACTCCAGCAGCGCGGCGAAGCGGCCGGTGAAGGCGTCGACCTTCAGGGCCGCTGGTGGGATCAGGACCTCATCCGGGTGCCGCATCAGCTGCGAGGACAGCAGCCGCCACCTCTGCTCGCCGATTGACGTGTCGGGCATCGTGAACAGGTCGCGCACCTTGCGCCGCTGCTTATCCGGCAGGCGCTGGGTCCACCGCATCAGCCAGGACGCAGGATGACGCGCGAACGCCTCCTCAATAGCCGCGCGGGTCAGCATTGCCGAGAGCCGCACCTCGGAGAGTGGGTCGTGTGCCAGTTCGCCCTGGTCGCGCCGCTGTTCGGAGAGCGCCCACCCTGCGATCCGCGCGCGTCGCTCCGCGTGCTTCAGCCTGATTGCCAGCCGCAGCCCAACCGCGATCGCTACCAGTAGCGCAATCGTGAGCCAGACGCGTTCCGGCGAGCGAGCGCGGGTTGCGCCGAGCAGCGCCCAAGCGATCGATCCCGCCAACGCGATCAGGACGGCACCATAGTAGCGGAAGAGCACCGCGCTCCGATCGATCAGCCACTGATAGGGGTGCCGTTGACCCGATTGGCGCACGCGGTCCTCGGCGCGCCGAGTGCAGCTGTCTATCGCCTCCATCACCCGCCAATACTCTGGCGGCAGGCGCAGGGTCTGGCAAGCCGCAGCCATCAGGTCCGCCGGGTAGCGCCAGCCGTGCACCACGCGCAGCAGGGGCACGGTCGTAACCACCCCCTGCACCCACTCGAACAGCGTGAAGTAAGCCACGAGTAGGCCCGCAGCGACGTACCAACGCTCCAGTGATAGCCCCATGGACTGGAGAGGCGTCTCGATCTGGAACCAGAGGAGGGGCAGCGAAGCGCCGCCATCCGCGACCGCGCGGGGGTCGATCACGAAGAAGCCGAGCCACACTAAGAACAGCAGGTGCGCCACCAGCGCCGGCGCGTGGCGGCGGATGAACGCGAGTACCTCGTCAACCGCTTTCATACCCTTGGTCTCCCCGTCGGTAGCATACCTGCAGACTCAGATGCTGTCGTCGATCAATGCTTGATTGAATCTGGACAAGCGATCCCAGTGCGAACGCGGACGATGGCATTGTCAAAGCAACGGGGCAGCCATATTCCGATTAGGTTAGGCTTCGTTTTCGCCGTTGCAATTGCGCGTGCGTTCTGCGGAATGGCTCCGTATGTTTCTACCTAAACCGGCGACTGGACCCTCGCTTTGCGCCATTCTGGCGGTGAACGAACCAGATCCTGGTCAGTTTGACAGTACCTCCACGGGCGTTGCGCGTTCCACGCCGATGATCGATCCAGGTTGCGAGGACCGCGTCCGGCAGAAGACGCCGTTGCCACAGACCACTCGGAATGGCGGCTCTGTCCCAATCCAGACTTCCGCCCGGATGTGAGCAGGCGCTCGATAACCGATCATCTCACCCGGGGGGATGGCTGAAGTTGAGGAGCGTCACTGGGCCACTGAATGGCTCGAACCAGAGTCGCAGGTGCCAGCGCTTTGAAGACTTCACCGATGCACGAGGAGTATTCGCAGAGCAGTACGCGACAGCTGCGGCTGGTTATGCTGGATCATCTAAAGGTCAAAGATCGATCGATGCAGCTCCTGCGGGTACCATTAAGCCCGCATCTTCAATAGCACGTTGACAAACCACTTCGATACGCGAACATAGCTTGCTGTTCGATTCATCGATTGAGTTCCGTGTAACATTTTTGCGGGGGCATGCTATGGCTAGAGCCACACTAGCGCTGATAGTTGTCTCTCTCGGCGGGTGCGCCATTATGGACACCGGCGAGATCGACTATCGCCGCGCGGAACCGCTAGAGGCGCCGGCCGTCGCGCGGCGGCTCCTCGATTACCGGACGGAGTGCGCCCGCGAGCAGGGCTTCTCAGGGGTAGTTTCGGCCACTTCACGCGAGACGCCGTGCGTCCCGCTGCTCGGCTCGGCGCTGGTGCGCCAGAACGTGGGCGGGCAGCAGGCCATCAGAGCGGGCGACGTCTACTCGATCCGACTTGAGCATGGGCTCGTCGCCTTCCTGACCGAACCCGGCATCTCGGTCCGACGGCTGGCGTCGGGAAAGTCGGTGCGCCGAGCCGTTGGCGAGATCGTCGTGCTCGCGAGCAGTTTCGAGTTCTCGTCGACAGGCGGCTCGGCCGAGGAGGCGGGTGACGGCGGCGGGAACGCCACCGTTCCAACGGTGGTGCGCTTCAGCGATATGACCGACCTAGCTCAGACCAAGGTGATCTACTACGGCCCCGACGTAGAGGAGGGGCAGGACCTCAATTTTAGCAACATCCCGATCCAGGCACCAACGCGATACGGCGGCAACCCGATAGGCATCCAACTCATCGTACTCGAGCTCGACCGAATGAGCTCGCAGATGCAGTCGCTCCTTAAGAGGCTCGCCGGGCTGGGGCAGGCGTCGAACCTGGTGCCAGGCGGGCAGGCAGGATCCGTCCTCCTAGAGCTCGGCACAAGCCTTCTAACCCAGGACAATGACGACACCATCTTTGAATATCGCTTCGTCCTTGATCCGTCCGATGGGCGTTTGGGCACAGTCTCGGCGCCGTTCGAGGCCGGCCGCTACGTGTTGCGTCGCTCGGACGAGCGACGCGACGATCAGAACTGGCGCAACCTACAGCTCGACCTCAACACGGGCAAGCTGGTCCGCACGGTGCCAGGGACGGGTAGGCCGGGCGAGGGCGAAGCGGACGGCGTCGTGGGCAGGCCGTTTACCGAGGACACCTACTTCACCATCAACATCGTCAAGCACGCGCCCGGTACGCTTCCATCCTCCTACGCCCACCAAAGCTTTGCCGAGCTGGGCGAGAATATTGCGTCCGCCGCCGGCCGGCGCGACCAGTCGCTGGCTGAGGTGACGGCGGCATTGGAGCGGAAGACAATCGCGATCCGCAGCCGCGCTTGGGCGGCGGACCTTTCCGTGGCATGGACGGCCGTTGAGGGCGCGGGCCACGACTACGCGCGCCTCGTGCTCCCCCCCGCCGGCTGCCCGGCCGCGACCCCGAACGAGCTGAGAGACCTGGAGCGTCGGCGCGACGTGGCGCGGCTCGGCCTGAGATCGTCAGCGCTGCGCTTCGCCCGGCTGTACAGGAGCGCGGCTGAGGACGAGGGAGGTGGCGCGGGAGCAGAGGTCCCGGTGTTCCCTGCCGGCGAGCGCGAAGCCGTGCTCGCGCGCATGGCGTCGCTCTTCACACCGTTAGCCGGAGGCGGGGTCACGGCGACGCAACTGACTGACTCGGCCGCGTTTGAGTCAGCCTGGACGGGCACCGACCTACAGCCGTTCGTCGAGGAGGTGGTCGCCGCGGCGGGCCGCAACTGGGCACCGCCAGACTGCGACAGCATGAAGGCGTCGGGGTTGGTCGGCTAGCGCGAAGAGATGGGCATGTTGGCGATCTGGCCCTCGCTGCAGAGCGTGCGCTCCATTCTGCGCACCCTCCGCGCCGCTCGGATCTCGGCGGGCCTGATCGCGCTTGGCTGCGCGGCGCTCACGCTCGAACAGGGGCTCGATGTCGTCCGCTCGCTAGTAGAGAACGCGAACCGCCACATTCACGTGGACGGCCTTGAGGGGCAGGGCTGGCGCCTAGTGCTGTTCCAATGGGCGGCGTTCGTGCTCGCCTGCATGTGGAGCGGCCTCAATGCCTGGTACTGGCCGCGCATCCTGTACCGGCTGACGACAACCGCTCCGACGCCGCAGTGGCTGCGTATCGTGCTGAGGACGCTCGGGCTCTTCCCCCTCGTGACCGCGGTGCTGGCGCTCGCGCGCGTCGCTTTGTCACCGGGGGCATCCGGCGCGCGCGACGTCTGGATCGGCCTGTCCATCTTCATCGCGGCGACGGTCGCGCTTGCAACGCTATTTGTCTACCGCGGGGACATTTTCTCGGGCGCGATGCGTTGGTACAACCGACCCTCGTGGCTGCTCAACGCACGCCAAAGGCGCGGCGGGCGAGCACCGTCGCTGACGCGCGGAGACGATGCATTCTTTCTGGTCTCCCTGGGCTTGGGCGTGGTGATGGTCACAGTGCTTTGCGTGCCTGGCCTCCGAACGACGGCTGCAATGCTGCTCGGCTCCGCCGCGCTGGCGTTTGGCGCGATCGGAATCCTGATCGCGGTCCTGAGCGCGCTCGCCTGGGTCTTCGGACGCGTGAAGATGCCGGTCGCGCCCGTGCTGCTCGTCACCTTCGCCTTATTCAGCTGTACGAACGACAATCACGACGTGCGACTACTCGGACGAAGCGACGACGCGGGCGAGCGTCCGGACATGCGGGCCGCCCTAGCTGCTTGGGAGCGCGCCAACCCCGATCCGAGCGCTCCGCTGATCCTGGTCGCCGCGGCCGGCGGAGCATCGCGCGCCGGCTACTGGACCGGCGCGGTTCTCCGCTCGCTTGACGAGCGGACGAACGGGCTGTTCGGGAGTCGCGTCTTCGCGATCAGCTCCGTCTCGGGTGGCGCGCTCGGTGCGATGGGCTACGCGGCGCGTATCGCGGATGCTGGCGCGGCGGGACCTGGCCGCTGCTACGACGCGGGCGCGGCCCGCGAGTTCGACCGTGCCTTCCTTGGAGGTGACTACCTGGCGCCTGCGGTCGGCGGGCTGCTGTACCCGGACCTGCTTCAGCGCTTCTGGCCTCTCCCCTGGTTTCCCGACCGCGCAACCGCGCTGGAGGAGGGCTGGGAGTTGGGTTGGCGCCGCGCAGCTCGTGAGCCGGAAGTCGCCGGGTCTCCCTGCGCGCCCAGGGCCAACTCGAACCTGATGGCTGGCGATTATGGCGCGATATGGCGCGACTCACTCTTGGGGCGGAGAGGCTGGGTGCCCCTGGTGCTAGTGAACGGCACGCTGGTTGAGGACGGTAAGCGAGTGATCACCGCCCCGGTTCGCGTGGACGCGCGCGTGTTCGAGGATGCCCATGATTTCTTCGAGCTCGTCGGGCGGCGCGTGCGCGCGTCCACGGCCATCTCGAATGGGGCGCGGTTTCCAGTGGTGAGCCCAGCAGGAACGCTCGTCGGTGCCTCCGGGCCTCGCGGGCGCATCGTCGACGGCGGCTATTTCGAGAACGGCGGCTTGGAGACGATGCTCGATCTCGCACGCTTTCTGCGGGTGGCGCGGCCGGGGCGAAGAATTATCCTGCTCGAGGTGGATAACGGACTGCCGGACGACGCCGGCCCGCTACCAGCCGACTTCCAGCGCTACGCCCATGACGCCGACCCGCGAGACGTGCTGCTGCAACGCCTGGACGTACAGCAGCCTCCCACCACGGGAGCGCCGATGTTGTCCGAGGTGACGAGCATCGTAGGAGGCTTGTACCAGACCCGCACCTCGCGGGGCGTGCTTGCCGCGAAGCGATTGTCGGGCGTTAACGCGAATGGCCTTGGACCGGCCGTTTCCCGCGTGACGTTCAACCTGCCTCGACTCGGGGCCGGCGCGGCGATGAGCTGGTCGCTGTCGCTCGCCTCGCGCAGGCACATGGATGCGCTCCTCCGGCCAGCCAGACCTGGGGATCTCCCGCGCATGGGCGGGCGGCTGGTCGCGTGCCAGCGGGCCGTCGCGGACCAGCTCGCGGCCGCGGTCGCCGGTCGCGCCGCGCCGCGCAGTAGTCGCTGCCCGGCGCGCACCCGCGAAGCTGCAGCAGTCGGCTACCCATTGCCAATCGCCGGCGTTCCGGGGCCTTGATGGTGAGACAGGGTTGCCGACAGAACCTGGTACCGCGTGAACGCTAGACGCAGAACAGGGCCGCCCTCCGCTCGAAAGCAACTGCTTCACCATAGCGCAATTACCTACCATAGCGTCGAGCGGGCGTTAGTCAGCCTATCATCTCCGCTCGGCAACCAAAGAAGTTGCGGCGAACTTCTTAACCGCTTCCACGTGTGGCCCCGCTTAGTTAGACATGCACCGCGCCGAATCTCCGTTTGAGATAAGCGGGCGGGTGGTCTGGCGAGAGACTGCCTTGTCGACAGGTTGTCGTGCGTGCGCTGCTGGCCAGAAACCCGCCCGTTCGCGTATGTCCTAGCAACGCGAGCATCTCCCAAGTTTCGGCCTCTTCACGCGCTCGTCACGTCGCTCGCAACGCGGCGGTCAAGCCCTTATCAACAAAGGGCAGAAGATGGTGAGCGAAGAGGGCGCGCGGAATGACCGGAAACTGGTAGCGGCGAGCAGGGCCTGAATGTCCACAAGTGGGTCGTGGGCAGCCGCGGATCTGCCGGACAGCTTTTGACCATTTGACGGCGCTCAAAGGGTGGTCGCTCCCCGCACTCGTACTTGCTATGTGTTTGCGCTTGTAGGTTGAAAAAAGGAGCAACCAGCATTGGCCTGGCAGGACTGGTTGGCCCTTTCACCCAAAGCATTCGAGAGCCGGCTGCGACATCGCCTGGAAAGGACGCCCGAGTTCGATGACGCCGTAGACCTCTACAATGAACTCATTGCGACGTGTGACCAGAATGCTCGGCATGTGGCTGAGGTAGCGACGGCCGTCGCTGACTTGATGCAGCAGCGCGACCTGGAGTGGGAGCGGCTGCTGTTCCTCGAACTGACGGCCCGTGCCCGGTATATGGCGGGGGATGTCCGTGAGGCATTCGACGCGCTTGCTACGCTCGCCCGCGCCGACGATTCCGATGATACGCAGGAGACCGTACTCGAGATCGTGCACGCCGCGGTTGAACATGCGGATTCTGTCGCGTCGAGCATCGACCACCGTCCAGTAGTGTTCAGCGCTGCCGCCAGCCTGCTCGAATATTATGATCTGCAGGATGAGCTCGGCGATCTGAAGTTGCGGAGTGCGCTGCTCTACTCCCGGCACGGCGCTTCGCAGGCCGCCTATCGCGCTATCGCGGATGTCGAGAACCAAGCGCACGAAATTGGGTCGCTGCCTCTGCTGGCGCGCGCGCTTCAGACCGCGGTTGCAGTTTCCTGTGAGGAAGGCGATCCGGATTTTGCGGTCAATGCGGGAAAAAAGGCGCTCGAAGTCCTTGCTGAACTCGACGCCGAACCGCCGATGGTTCTGCTCGGCAATCTTGGCACTGCGTTCATGCGGGCCGGGGACACTGTGAATGCGGAAACATATTTGCGGCGCGCGCTGGAGGTGTCGGCGACAAACAGTGACATCCGCCCGGTCTTGATGGTTAATCTTGCCGCCTGTATGCGACAGGCGGGCAAGGTCGCGCAGGCACGGTTGATGATCAACGAAGCGAGGACCGCACACAGCGGAACCTCTGATCCCGAGGCCCTACTCGAGTTGGAACTTGTCGCCGCGCGGATCTGCGCGGAGAGCGGCGACGCCGGTGCAGTTGCCATCGCGCTTGCCGCCGCTGCTCGCGCGTTCGACCAAACGCTGTGCCATGTGCTCCGCTTTCACCATCGGCGTGGCCTGCGCGAGCGCTACCTTCCGCGGTTCGACAATCTGATGGCGGCCATGCCGGACGAGGGGCCGGTCGACGAGGCGCTCGAGGCGCTTCTTGCCTGCCGGGGCAATGCGCTCGGGGACTGGATGGCGCTGCTCGAGTGGAGCCGGAAGACGGCGGCCCTGGTGCAGGCAGATGAGGCGGCCGCGCTAGAACGGGCACTCGAGGGTCTGCGCGGCGAGGGCGTGCCGCACCTGTTCGGCTTTCTCGAGAAGTATGATGATGTGTGGGGACCGCGGAACCCGGTTGGCTATCAGTGGGACAGGCTCTCGCAGATGGTCGCGACACTCGATAACCGGTCCGGTCCGGCGCTTGATCAGGCTGGCCAGGCCGCGATGATCGACGCGGTTCGCAGGCGGCTAGCCGACGGCCACTGCATCATGGCAGTCACTCATGCCGGCGAGCCGCTGCTGTGGTCGTTCCATGGCGACCGGTATCGGCGAACCGCCCTGCCCGAAGTCACGCGGTCCAACTGGCATGCGGCCTTGCTGCGGTTCTCGCAAGGCGAGATCGGGCGACAGGAATTTGCTGCGGCGCTCGGTGGCTGGCTGGACGCGGTGTTCCCACTGCTCGAGCCGGTCTTGGATGGCCTTGACAGAGGCGGTGTGCGCTCGATCCGCTTTCTGCAGGATTTCGGACCCTCCCCTCCGATGACCGCGCTCGCCATGCGGCATCCCAGCCTCCTGGAGCGCATGCGGCAGGGCCTGTTCGAGGTCCGGCTTGTCGCGGCGGTGGTGCTCTCGGCTGAGTCTCCGCAGATCGACGGAGGAGTCGCAGCTATCATCGACCGCGACGGCGAACTGCTGCTGCCCCGTTACGAAGCCGCTGCATTTGCGGAGGCTGCAGGCCTTCCGTCACCGGTTATCATCGACACCGGCGCTACTGAAGAGCTCCCGGAACTGGTCGGGGATGCGCAGGTGCTATTCGTTTCGACACACGGGACGCCAGTCAGCAGCTACACCGATCCATATTTTGCCTCGATCGGCGGCGAGGCACCGCATCCGGTCTCGATCAGCCGTCTGCAGGCACATGGCGACCGCCTCGCGCTGCGGCTCGTGCTGCTCAATGCCTGTTATTCCGGTGCGGGATCGGCCCGGAATTATCAGCAGCGGTTCCGCACGGCCGACGCGGTGAGTTTTCCGGCATGGTCGCTGCTCAACGGCCGCGCCATCGCCTGTGCCAGCGCGTGGCGGACGAGCGACACGGCGCAGTATCTGTTCTCGAGGTATGCCGGCGAAGCACTTGGCGCCGGTCTGCCGCCGTCCGGCGCTGTTTCGTCAGCGATGGTGCGGCTTCACCTGGCAACGCGGGACGAGGCGATCGCCGCCCTGTCGGCTATTGCCGAGCCGGCCGACCGGGCGACGGCGACCGGCCGGCTTTCAAACGCGCCGCAGCACGGCGCCTTCAACCATCCCTATCTGAGCGGCGCCATGGCAATCCACAGCTTACTCTAACCAGTCGAAGCAACAAGCCGGGCCTCACTGCGGATTTTCACCCGCAGGACGTTCAGATCTGCCCGGTCATGCACCGGGCGAGTGGGCCCAAACCGCGAGGTATGCCCGCTGTTTTGTTGGGATGTTCCAAAGCGGGGAGGCTGCAAAGTCCCAGATCCTGGCGTCGCGGTCGGTTGAACAGGCACGATGAACGAATGTCTAAAGTTGGGAAGAGGGGAGGGCGGCCTGAACGACCGGGATTGGGTCGGCCGAAGAAGAGCATGGACGGCAGCTCGCGACCAAAATGAGCCGTTCCGAACCTGCACTCCCTACGTCGGCTCACGCGGAAAGCTGCCGGTCGGGCTACGGGGAGCGGCGGGCCGGCAATGCGCCTACTTCCTGCCGTTTAGCAGTAGCATTGCCGATCGCAGTACCTGCTATTGGTTTACCAACAGCAGATAGCATCCACGAAGGCTGCTTGCAGTCAGCAGCAAAACCTAGCCACACGCTCGAAATGACCGAGACTGAAGCGTCCCGCTAATATAGCAATCCTAAAGCTTTATTGCTGTGAGAGCTTCTCCATACTCTCGAGCTCATCGTACGTCTCATAGGTTCTCGCCTTAAGGTTCCTAGAGAGGAACGCTATCTTCGCCTGTTCCCCGAGCTTACGGCCCTCCATCACATCTTCCTTGAGTCGCGCTTCGATATCGATGTCTCTGTCGGTAGAGGCGTCGCGCTTCTCAACATACATCCAGACCGTCTTTTTGGGCTCGGCTCCCGCCGCCATGATTGTCAGCGGAAAGGCTACCCCAAGCAGACGACCATCGGCACCTCGGTTGAATTGCGCGCCCGAAGGATCAATCGAAGCCGAGTCGTTCCCCCATCCCGGCGGTGGAGGCGGAGGTGGCGTGGATCCACCGCCCGAGAGCGCTGCGTCGGCGAAACGGCGCGATAGGTCGTAAACGTCGGCCTTCCGCCGCGCCCACGGCTGATTAATTGAAAGCGGCGGCTTCTTGAGCCTTGTAGAGCAAATCGGTTTCGCAATCGTGCCTTCGGCGTAAAGGACCCGATTGACCGCGCTGTTGCGAGCGGGTTCCGCTTTTATCTTGCGGCCGTACTCCCCCGGATTCAGCGACTCCCCGATCGGTAAATTGCCGTCACCACTCGCTTTCAAACTCATGGTCGTAATCACCGCGAAGGGTACGCCCGCGTCGCGGAGGGCCTTCACAGTTCCCCCCTCGTGCGCCGCGCCGACGATCATGACAATCGGCGCAGAGGCGTTCTCCGTGGCGGTTACTGCGCGCTCTACCATTGTACGAGTCGCATCGGCGCGCGATTGCAGGAAGGCTCGGTATTCTTCGAGGTATTTCTTTTGCGGATCTATCAGGCCCTCTGGTACCTCGTCGGTGAGCGAGGTCAAAGTGCCGATATCGTCGAGCTCGCCCTCGATCTGCGGAATGCCATTCCGGCCTTGCGCCGCCGGGCAGCTGCGGGTGAACAACGGGCTGAAGCGGCTGGTCGGCGGGACGAGTTCCGCCAGAATGGCGTTCTTCGCGGTTGTGAGCACGCGCCCCTTGTCGGTGACGCCTGGACAATCGATCGCCCCCGGCTTGTCTAGGCCGCGCAGGAAGCCCGCGTTTCTCGTTGCCAAAGCGTCAAGCTTGCGTCGGACATTCTCCCGGTGGGTCCGAAGCGCTTTGACCTTCTCAACATCCTCTCCGGCATCGAGAAGAGCGTCGAGAGAAGCAATCTGCGCCACGGTGTCGCACAGCGATCCCTTGGGAGCGTTGACCGTGTATCCCTCCTTAGTTTCCCCGGCGGTGAGGGGCACGCCAAAGCCGGCCGCCAGGAACTCAGCGCTGCTGATATCGCCCTCGGTGAACATCCCATAGGCCGCGTCAACGTCCATCCGTTTCGGCTGTGCTTCAATCTCCGTCGCGCCTTCCAGCACGATCGTCGAGATACCGAGCCTACGCTGTAGTCGCACGAGGATCAGCGCCTGCTCGCGCTGTTGCTGGAGCGAGTTATGGCCTTCGGGAAGGACGTAGATCGGAACTTGCCCCTTGCCGGGCTCATTCGTCGTCACCTCGCCCGCGTCTGTTAGAATTGGCGCGGCAAGCGCCCCCGCGTCGATGGTGCGCGCCTCTGGGAGTGCGGTGTCGCCGTCCGCTGGCTCCGTATGGCAAGAGGGCAGAAGGGTCAGCGCAGCCAGCGCCAATATCCTAGGAAGGTATTTCATATTCGCTCATCCCTCCGCTTTACGTTCGGCCTATTTCGCTCCGATGATCTCCAATGCTTCCGTCGCCCCGAAGCGCGCGTAATCGTGGGTCTCAGTTTCCGCTGCACCGTGCAGAATCGCGCGCGCCCTTGACCCGCCCACGTTCCCTAGGGCTTGGTAAATCCAGTACCGCGCAACCGGATCGTCGCCGGCGCCCCGGAACACGGGCAGCAGCTGGCCGAGGTAGGCCGCAGCTCGAGCCTCGCTTTCCGGCCCGTCCAGCTCGCCTAAAAGAGCTTTAAACTCCACTTCATCGAATTTGCGGATCAAGTGGTTGGTGCCGTCGCCTGGCCGCCGTCGCAGGACTGCGCCAATAGGAAGCATGAAACCGATGCGAGGATCGCGAATTGGGTCCGCCGCGTTTCCCGTTACGATTCCGACGATGCCGCCAGCGAGTCGGTCCCAAACAGGCCCACCGCTAAAGCCCGCTCGGATCGGAAAGCCATCCGCGTCACCGTTCAATTGAACCGCACCGACTGCATTCACCAGCCCGATCGTGCCATGCGCGGCGTTGCCTTGCCACTCCCATCCGTTAGGATAGCCGAAGGCATCGAAACGGTGCCCGCGGTTGATCTCACTGATCAACAACAAAGGCGCGGCATCGGCGACACCATCCGCGATTTCGATCAGCGCAAAATCGTCCACCGGAGTCGCCGCAGATCCTTGAAGGGCTAGCTCGCCGATCACTTGTTTGTCGGGCGCGGAGGCGAGCGACAGCCTGATCAGATCCCCGGGCACGTCCTCCCTTCGCGCTCGTTTTCCCTGAACAACATGAGCGCAACTGAGGATATGGTGCGCATCGAGCACTACACCCGTTCCGACAACCGCTCCTCCGTCTGAGATGATCCGGCATGAGGCGCCGCGAAGCGCGTCAACCGTCATAGGTCATCTTGATCTGAAGATTGCCTTCGGCCGACCCCTTCGCGACGATGATATTGCCATCGACTCCGAATTTCAGGCCGACCGTGATTTCCACAGTCGTCGGGTTGCCTGCAGTGGCGCGAAACCTTGTGATCAGCGAATCGAGCATCGTGACGATGGGGTTAAGCGCCTCCCCCAGCGGCAAGAGTTTGGCGGCAATTTGCCCGGCAGAACTAGCCTGCGCATAACCGCTGCCAACCATGGTCGGGTCGACTTCAACTTTAATTTCGGAACCATCGGAGGCAACATAGGTCGCAATAGGTGACATGACCGGTCCTATAGTCACAAGCCCGAATTCACGAATCTCAGGAGCAGATACTTTTAAAGTAATGTGCCAGCACGCGCCAGAAAGCAAGATATGAAAAAAACTGCCGGCGCTTGCTACCATCGCATCCTCATAGATTTGCGCACTGACTAGCCGGCTGACGCAATCTGAAACTTGCTGGATGGTTGATGTGGTGGGAAGCGCACCGACTGGATCGAGCCCAATATCGACAAGGATGGGTGCTCTCAGGCCGTGGTCAGCAAAACAATGAACTTCTTCTTGATCTTGTACAAAAGAACCCGCCTTGCCGATGATCGGTGACGTGCAACGGCGCAGCTGGATACCCGCAAAAACCGATAGCGTTTCTGCGGCTGTGATGATTCATTGAGTGGGAGCGATAATGGAGAGGCGTGGTGGATCCCAAGTCCCTGTTCAGTTTGAGCGATCATCTTGAAGCCTTGAGCAAGGACGGCGATCCGCTTGAGGTTCTGCAGCAGATGGACTTCGAGTATTTCCGAGGTTGGCTGGTTGAGGGTCTTGGCTATGGAGGCGGTGCTAAGGGTGGGCGACCGCCGTTCGATCCGGTGATGATGTTCAAGATCCTGCAGGCGCAGCACAACCTGTCGGACGCGCGGATGGAGTTCATGATCCGGGATCGCCTGAGTTGGCTGCGCTTCCTTGGGCTGTCACTCGGAGATCGCACGCCGGATGAGAATACGATCCGGCATTTTCGCAACCGTCTGACCGAGACCGGAACGCTGAAGAGGGTAATGAAGGCCTTCGACTGGCAACTCCAGAAGAAGGGCTACATTCCGATGTCCGGCCAGATTGTGGATGCCTCATTGGTGCCCGCGCCCAAGCAGCGGAACACGCAGGGCGAGCGCGAGGCGATCAAGTCGGGCAAGCGCGCGAAGGAAATCTGGCCGGACGAGCCGAACAAGGCCGCGCAGAAAGACACCGATGCGCGCTGGACGCTCAAGGTCGGCGGCAAGGTGCGCTATCGCGAGAACGGCACGCCATTGCCCATGATTGCTCTGCCGGTATTCGGCTACAAATCGCATATCAGCATCGACCGGCGCTTCGGCTTCATCCGTGAGATGGCAGTGACTTCGGCATCCGCCGCCGACGGGCGCCTCCTGCGCCACGTCGTGAGCACCGACAACACCGGCTCCGAGGTTTGGGCAGACAGCGCCTATCGCTCTAAGCGGAATGAGAAGTGGCTGTCCGATCGGATGCTTACGTCCCGCATCCCAAAGTCCCAGCCCAAGCCGCTCCCCGTGGCTAGCCTGAGATTACCGGAGGGCTGTCACGGTCACATGAATCAATGGCAGTAGTTGGGACGCGGCCAAGTGCGGCTGAGTGACCGCAACTGGGTCTGGTCATAAGCACGGGAGCGCCGTTCTGAAGCGGCAGGCGGTTCTCGGCTAGTTTACGCCCATGCAGCCCGACGACCGACGTGCAAAATGGCCATGCAGAAGAGATGAGTAACCTGCAACTTACGAGAGGCGCCCGAGTGCCGCTGAACATCTAATCCTTCGCTGTGCCCCATACTCGACCTGCGGAGCGATATAGCGCATGCTGTCTCGCTTTGTACGCGGCAAGGTGTTCTACAATCATGTGCCTCCTTGCGAGGTATGGAGGATACTATGGTCTGGCTTCAACTCGATGGCATGCGTGCCGCCGTCGATGAGAGCGGGCCTGCCGACGGCCCGGCATTGGTTCTCTTGCATGGTCAAGGAGGGGACTTGCACAGCTGGGACGAGCTCTGGACCAAGCTAAGTTCCAAGCATCACGTGGTTCGCTACGACCTACGCGGCTACGGCAACTCGACGGCAGTGTCTGGAGGTGTGTTCTCGCATGCCGACGATCTGGCGCTGCTGCTCGATGCTATGAGCCTGGAAGCCTGCGAGCTCGCCGGAGTATCGATGGGAGGCGGGATCGCGCTCAACTTCGCCCTGAACTACCCCGAGCGGGTGCGCCGTCTGGTTCTGATCAGTCCGCAGATCCTCGGGTGGGACTGGTCGGAAGGCTGGCGCACCGACTGGGCTCGCCTGACCGACGCTGTACGGGCTGGGGAACCTTGTAGAGGCCAAGCGGCTGTGGTGGGAGCATCCGCTGTTCGCCAGCACGCGCGGGTCGGCCGCTGCAGAGAGTTTGCGAGCCGAGATCGACAGGTTTGCAGGGCGCCAGTGGGTGGAAGATCGGCAAGCGCCCGTGATGCCCGACATCGAGCGCTTGCACGAACTGAGGACCCCGACGCTGTTGCTGAGTGGAAAGCAGGACGTTGATGAACTGCGCTTGATGGCCGACGTCCTTGCAGCCAGCAACGCCTTCGTGGAGCGGCTCGAGCTAGACGGCGGTCACTTGCTGCATTTGGAGCAACCAGACTATTGCGCCACGCACATCGCAGCTTTTCTGGCGTCATCGTGATGTCTCGATTGCCGGTGCGGCTTGGGCAGCCGATGAGCGCGCCGGAACTAACGGCCGCTATTCCCACTCGTTAAGGTCAATCGACCTCCCGCTCGTAGACCTAGAAAGCAGACCGGCTGCTCACGCCGTCTTCGCCCGCCGCCTTATTCCGAACGCTTGTTCATCGCTGCGCCCTTCGACGAAACTCCTGCGGTGTTTGCCCGAGCAGTCGGCGGAAAGCGTGTGCGAAGGCGCTCTGGCTCTCGAAGCCCACGTCGGCGGCTATGCATGCGATGCTAAGATCAGTCTCAGCCAGCGGTTCGATCGATGCAAGCAGCCGTGCCCGCCGCCGATATTCGTCCCATCCCATTCCGAGCTCAGCCTGACACCGGCGACGCAGCGAGCGCTCGGAAAGGCCCGCGGCCACCGCGGCGGCGGCCATGTGGCTGCCTGCCGGGTTCGCCCGGACATAGTCCAGCGCTCGGATGAGGGCAGGATCGGTCGTAGAGGGCAAGGTTAAGGGCGCCTGATCTTCGATCCACTCGCTGCACAGGCATGCGAATGCGGCAAAGAAGGCGGTACCAGTGACGTCGACCGGGCGATCCAGGGGCCAACGGACTGCTTCGGCAATCATCTCCCGCATCAGCGGCGATACGCGTAGGATCCTGACGCCGCTACCCGCCACGGGCACACTCTCCGGCGAAAGGAGGATGGCCACAGAGCGTATGCGGTGGAGGCTGTTGCGGTGGCGAACACCGGCGGGAATCCACCCGGCCAGGCTTCGCGGCAATAGATGCCGCCCATGTTCATCCTCCAGTTCCATCGCCCCTTCGAAGGCATATTGAAGCTGGTGCATGTCGTGATGGTGCCAGGGTGCGTCGACGTCGTACTCGTCCTGGACGATAGCACCTGCGGACCGGCGATGCTCAGGAGCGACCAGTGTCGACAGGCCGACATCCCGGTTTGCGTCGCTCACCCGCACTCTTTCGCCCCTCTTTGGCCGTTTCACGATGAAGGTTGGCCGATCGCCGCGAGACAGTCAAAGGGCGACTGCGGCATCCTGGCTTGCAGCAACAAGGGCGGAAGGATGAGGTAGGATGGCGATCCGCGTGCATGATCCCGATGCGCTGCACTGGCGGCGCATGGGCGACATTCCGATGGGCTCGATGCGGAGCTACATCGACGCTTCGGAGCTGGAGGGCTACATCTGCTTTCACGAGGCGGGTACCGCGACTTCCATGCAGCTCATGGAGTTGCGCCTGAACCCGAACACATGCATCGCGCCACATTCCCACGACGAGGACGAGATCTATTTCGTCGCGGAAGGATCGCTGAACTGGGAGGATCGATCCCTTGTGGCTGGTGGCTCCATCTTTCTCCCGGCGAGGGTGACCTACTCCTTCCGAACCGGGCCAGAGGCCACACGGCTCCTGAACTTCCGAGCACGCGCGGACCACAGCTTCAACCCGGCGCAAGCGAGCGACCAGAATGCGCGCGTTCGCGACCAGTTCTCGCAACAGGCACCGGACTATGCGAAGCTCATCGCCGCACAG
The DNA here is from genome assembly GCF_902506425.1 of Novosphingobium sp. 9U. NCBI lineage: Bacteria > Pseudomonadati > Pseudomonadota > Alphaproteobacteria > Sphingomonadales > Sphingomonadaceae > Novosphingobium > Novosphingobium sp. 9U. Next base: position 26,400 of record NZ_LR732497.1, read on the forward strand.
GGAGCGCAGCCCCGAGCGGATCCGCTGATCGAGCTCATGGACCCGCAACCTGGCGACAGAGTGCTCGACGTCGGGTGCGGCTCAGGGCAGCTCGCGGTCACTGTTGCGCCACGTGTGGCCAAGGTCGTCGGGATCGATCTTACCCCGGCCATGCTGGACGAGGCACGGTCGCACGCCGCGGCAGCAGGCGTCGAAAACGTCCACTGGGAGCTCGCCGACTCCGTGTCGTTGCCGGTCGACGACGCCAGCTTCGACATAGTCGTGAGCCGCTCGATGCTCCACCACGCTGCCGATCCGGCCAGAACGCTGGCCGAGATGCGGCGAGCCTGCACACCCGGCGGCCGTATAATCGTGTCGGACCTTTCACCGGACCCCGCCAAGTCCGCTGCTTTCGACGCCATCGAACTGCTCCGCGATCCCTCGCACAAGCATGCCCTCACCCTAGGCGAGTTGCAGGCGCTCGGACGTGAGCTGGGTCTCGTGGAGACCGTCGTACGGAGCAGCGCCACTAGCCTTCCGCTTGAAAGCGTTCTCGCGACGTCGTTTCCGGCGGAAGGCATGCTCGATCACGTACGGGCACTGCTTGGACGCGACGCTGCTGCGGGAACTAACGCGCTAGGAATGACGCCGGAGTTGAGGGAAGGCCAACTCTGGGTAACCTATCCGATGATGACGATCGGATGGAAAACAGATGGGTGACCGAGTTGGCGACGGCTGAACGATGGTCTAGATTCCCGCATCTCTCGCGGGCGCGCTAAGGGCTTGCTGTAGCAGAATCTCCACTCGCGTTCCGTTGCCGACATTCGCCGTTGCTCGCGCGAGATCAAGCGATCTTGAGCTGGATGGTCGCAGTCTGTGGCATCTAGTCGGGGTTTGACTAGATGCAGCTGGTTCGCGATGCCACGCCAATGCGCTCCCGCTCATTCGGAGTAACTCAGCATGATCACCATCCTCGCTGCTCTGCTAGGTGCCACGGCTAGCTGCACGTCTGTTCCTGGTGCCGACGAGCTATGGCAACCGACAACGCGGTGGGTGATCGTGGGCGAGATGCACGGGACGAACGAGATTCCGGCCGCTTTTTCCAACTTGATCTGTCTTGCTGCAGCAACGAAGCGCCCAGTTACGGTTGCTCTCGAATATCCTGCTGATGGCCAGGCGATCATCGATACCTACCTTGCTTCAAACGGAAATCCTGAAGCTCAAGCCGCGCTGCTGACGTTACCGCTCTTCAGCACGAGAATGCAGGACGGGCGTGGAAGTGTTGCTTTTCTGCGGCTTTTCGACACTTTACGCCACATGAAGCGGGCGGGGCAGATCGAGAGCGTAGTCGCTTCCGACGTCGGCCGCTCCACTTCGCCCGGACAAGACCGTGACGCAGCTATGGCGAAGTCCTGGATGGCCATACCAGCAGCCCAAAACGGCATCGTTCTGGCGCTGGTCGGCAACCTTCACGCGATGCGTAAGCCAGTGGCGCTAACAGGGCGCACCATCATCACGGCAGGATCGCTCATGCCTGCTCGGCAGACGGTCACGGTAAACGTCACTGGCAGCGGAGGCGAAGCTTGGAACTGCCAAGCAGACGGATGCGGCGCGCATAAGAACGGCCGACCACATCAGAGGGCTATGGGGATCACCTACTCCACGGATCCAGACCGCCGCTGGGACGCGTCTTACGAGCTAGGCGTCCCTACCACGGCGGCTAGACCTGCGCATGACTCAAGTAATCGATAGCGCTGGCACCGGAGCTCGCGGAGACTGACGCGAGCGCCACTCCACGCCGCCAGCCAAGACACAAAACCTCACTGCGGATGTCCGTCCCCACGCGCTTGCGTTCCCGCCGAGCTAAGCTTGGTGAAGTCGCCGGCGTCCAGGTGAACGGATCGCCGGAGCTGGGACGCGGGAAGGACCGCCTGAGTGACCGCTTCTGGGTTTGCTCGAAACAGCCGCAGGGGAGGGCGGCGATCCCCCGTTCCCGCTCCACAGCGCCCTGGGCCACGAGAGGACGTCACTTGCCCTTTGATCCTAGAAGAGCATCACGGAGCCGCACCATGGTCTCGAACTGGCGATCACCTTGTGCAGAGTGCTCAATCAACATGCCCTGCTGGCTGAGTTCGGTTTTGACCGGTGAGGGTGGGGCTGGCACCATGCCGGGTGGAGCAGGCGGCGGCGGCGGCGGTGGCAAGGAGCACTCGTAAATCGTTCTAGCGTCTTTAGCCGCACCATCAGCGACAGCCTGCTTGTAGTCAGCGTATAACTCCGTTCTGCGCAGAGATTGTAGGAATGCACGATCTCGATTGGCCCGAGCCAGCACGTAGCTTTGCACCACTTCCGGAGCACAGTGCGGGACGACGAACATCTGATAGTCTTCGACTGCCTCGCGAAAGGCCGCGCGCGTCTCAGGGTTCATCGCAGGTCGCGCTGCAACTTGTTGGGAGAGCAACAAAGCCGTGAGCACGGCCAGGAGATCATGACGCACTTAAAGCTCCTATAAGGCCCATTCTAACGTCCTATCATCCGAGCGCCGGCTTTCCACCATCTTCAGCCAAAAGCTGGTCGGCAGGAGCCGCCCCAGCTTCCGCTGTTGACATGAGCGATACACAATTTTGTGAAACGTCGGCCTCTGAACTGCGGGAAAGCAAGCGCTATGTTGACCCGATTGTTGGCGCTGGGAATCGCTACCCCACTTGCTCAGCTTCCCGCGCAGGCGGCCCGACACGTGGGAGGAAGAAGCAACGATCAGATTTCTGGCAGCACATGGGAGGTGGTCAGTGTTGGCAACCAGCCGGCTCCTCGCCGGTCCAAAGCACCTGCCGCCACCCTACTTATGGGTGGGGACGGGGGCGATAGCAGGCACATGGGAGTGCAACGGCGGCAGCTCAGCCTATGTCCGCTGGACGAAGGCGGGCGGATTCATGGGCACTGGCGGCCCCATCATATTTACCGCAATGGGCTGTTCGGAAAGGGACAGGACCGACTTTGCCGGAAGTTTCTGGCGTCCGATGGGCAAAGCCCAACGATGGGAACGGTCGGGTAAGCTGCTTACCATCCACGCAAGCGACGGAAGCGTTGCACGTTTGCGGCTGATATCCCAACGGCACTGACCAGAACGGCAACACCCGCCGCGAGCGGCCAGTCCGCTCTCCACCCTTTTGCATGGCTGGACGAGAGGGTCGGCTCGGCCAATGCGGTCGGTCGTTCAGAGATGAATGGAAGGAAGAAGTTGGGAAGCGGGCAGGGCGGTCTGAATGTCCATTTGTGGGTCCTGCTGCTTGAGGCTGTGGAATAGCAGCACAATCGGCAGCTGGCGGAGGTCTCCACGAGAGGCCGAGCGACGTCATGGTGCCGAACGCGCCCCGGTGCCGTCAGCCCGCCAGCGGGCCGAATTCCTTGCGCAAGTCGAGGTCGAGCGTGAACTTGCCTTGGGCGTCGAAGCGTATGAGGCCGAGTGGTGCGAAGCGGCGCTCTATGCCGTGTGGCGCGACGGCGGCTGGCTCGTCCCCTTTCTGCAGCCACAGGATGTCACCTATCGCGGTCCGCGCGGGGATCAGCCAGTGGTCGCCGGGGCGATAGCGCGAGGGCACGTTTTCCGGCGAGGGCGGGAACCGGACGGATATGCCGTCCTCCAGCGTGATCCATTCGTCCTCGACGAGGGCTAGCGCGCCATCGACAAGGCGCCCTGCGCCGGCGGAGGCGGGGCGCTGGCGGTGATCCCAACGTCGCAGCACCACCTCGCCGCCTGCAGCATCGAGTGCGGGTGCGCCGTCCAGTTCGAGCTCGATCGCCTCGTCGTCGTACTGGACGACCTTGAACAGGCTCGCGGCCGCGCCGTGTCTTTGAGCCGAGCCTTCAAGAGAGACGATGTCGCCCACACCCAGGCCGAAGCGGGCGTCATGCCAGCCTTCGGCAAGTCGTACTCGCTTGCCGGCGACCTGCTCGACCGCGAACAGGACCGAACCGTTCTCGCGCGACCAGACGAAGCTCGCGCCATCCCCCGCGGTGCCCTCGCGCCAGATCTCTACGCGGTAGAGCTGGTTCTCAACACCCCGATAGGCTGAAGTCGGTCCGACCAAGCAGGGGTCGTCGCTTCCCGCCGCAGCGGGATCAATCGCACGCGCCGCCAGCAGGCCGCGGCCCGGTGGTTGCAGGCGGTCCATGATCACGCGCCAATCGCCGCCTTGCTGGAGCGTGGCGGCATCGTCGCGTGAAAGTTCCGACAACCGCACCGCCCAGACTGTCTGCGCACGGCTGGCGGTGTCCTGGCCGGCAAGCGCCACTTCGGCGATCCGCCTGGGATCGTTGGCCCGTAGCGGGCTGTCATGTTCGAGCGCGCTCACATGGCGCTCCCAGACGTCGAGCCAAACGAAATGGCTACCCTCCTTCGGCTGTGCGGCGGCAAAACCGGGCTGGGCTGGACGGTCCTTACCGTCACCCCGAAAGTAGACCGGCGCGACGTTCTCGATCCGCCAGCCATCGACGTAGTAGCTACCCGGACTGATCGCGAAATCGAAGGTCATGCCGTCCGCCTCGCTGAGGCGGAACGTGCCCTTGGGACCGCCGAACGGCCCGATCAGATCGGCGGCGAGTTGGCGGATCAGCCGCAGCTGGATCGCCTGGCGCTCGTTGCCGTCGGCGTCGATCTCGATGCGTCCCTGCTGCTGGAGCACGCGTGTGAAGCCGCCCAGCGCGTCGAAGCTGTCACGTGAAAAGTCGCCTCTCATAGTGTACCCTCCCTCAATCTGCGAACACAACGCCTGCGTCCGTGCCGGCCGGCGTGTACTCCGCCAATCGCTGGATCAGTGCCGCCACTCGCCACGGGTTCTGCAGATGGTTGAACACGCCCATTTCCGAGCGATCTTCCGCGCCGCGCACGATCGCCGGGTCGCAGCGCTGGTGCAGCCGGGCGTAAGTCGGCGTGCCGTAGCGCAGACTGTCGAATACCGGCCGGACCGCGCGGCGTGCCGCGGCGAAGTCGGCCTCGGACAATTCGGTCGGGGGAGGGGCGGCGGTGCCGGTGGGGAGCGTGTCTTGCTGCCCGGCGTTGACCGGTGCCGCATGCTCGGCGCGCAGTGTGGCCTCCGCGAGGTCGGGCTGGCAGCGATACCGGCGCGGCGTGCGGCTGCGCGGCGCCACGTAGGAAAAGCGCATGCAGCCGCGCTGGCGTCTGGCAATGGTGACGGCGCCGAGAAAGATCGAATTGTCGCCCCGATCCAGCTGGTGCGCCATGACGCGGCCGATCACGGTCGAGCGCACGACCTCGAGACGCGCGAAGGCAGGCCGGCTCCCGGCCGCACCGATCGCCTCGCATTGCGGGTGATCGCAGTCGATCCCGGTCGCGTCGATCACGCTGTCGGACACGCGCAGTACAGTCGGATCGGTTGAGACTTCGTCGTTGTTTATCTGGATCGAGCCGGTCACGCAGCGCTCGATCGAGATGCAGGCAGGGCAGTCGATCGACTCGACGCTCGGCTCGGAGGGCCGTCGCGGATCGCAGTGGGGGCCGAGTGCCCAGCCCGGAACCAGGGTCGTGTGGCGCAGTGTGAACGAGGCGAGCGCACCTTCCAGCTGGATGCCGCGCCCCACCACCAGCAGGCCATCAAGCACCAGCCGGCTGTCGACCTCTCCATGGACGAAGAAGTTGTCTGCCTGGCTCACTTGCCAGTCGAGCAGGCGCAGCACCGGGCGACGGGCCTGGCCGGCGCGGATTTGCAGGCTGGCGTTTGGCGCGAGGTAGATGGCAAAAGGCGCGGTGTAGATGCCGCTGTCCTCGATCTCGATCACGCGCGCGGGCGGCTGTTGCGGGTCGGCCACCACGGTACCGTCGTCCTGCGCGATTCCCGCATAGGGCGCGAGCGCGGCCTTCAACTGGTCGAGCCCGCGCACTGTGACGATCTCGGCGCCCGGCGTGCTCGCCAACGGCCGGATGTACTCGCCCCCGCCGATGTCGGCGCTGAAGCCGGTGTGCCAGGTGACGGTCACGGGTCTGCGAGGGATCTGGCGCGGCGGGAACGCGATGCGGCCAAGCTCGGGATCGACGGCGATGTGGCCGCGGGGCGGCTGATAGCGCCAGCCTTCCAGGTTCGCCGGAATGATCCGGTGAGCGGGGAGCAGCCCGTCGGCACTCTTGATGTCGCCCCAGCCCGGCGCGTGGATGGCGAAGCCGGCGACGCGGCCGCTTGCATCGGGCTCGGCGAAGTGCGGGTCTGCTCGCCCGCTGCGTTCACCGCGCGATCGTGGGGCCGAGAGCATGTGCCGGGTCAGGCGCAGCGGGTTGAGACCGGGCGCGTCGGTCCGCAGGAACAGGGGCATGTCTGCTGCCAGCGCCGAGAACGTATAGCAGTGCGGTCCGGCCTCCTCGCGACAGGCGGCGGGCTGGTCGGTCAGCGGGAAGCTGCGCAGCCGCCAGACCTCCAGCGCGACTTCGTCGGGCGCCGGCAGGCCGGGGGCGCGAGCGGAGCCGGCGCGACGCACGTCTACCAGGCGTGCCAGACGATCGCGGTGGCGCCCGATCCGCGCCAGCGCGCCGCCGCAGCGTATGTCGACAAGGCGTCCGCGATCGGGCCGGGCGAGGCGCAGCGACTGAGTCTGGCTGGTCCGCTCGCCGCATTCGAATGCCGTCGCGGGCCAGCCGGCGATTGCCTCCGCCAGGTCCTCCAGCAAGCGCAGCGTCCCCTTGCGCCGGCGCCATGCGATCGTGCGCGCGACCTCGCGGCGGACGGGGACGGCGCCGGGAGGTGGCACTTCGCCGCTCGCGGGCGCGTAGCCGACCAGCTCGCCGAGGTACGGCGCCGCCCACTCCTCGCAGGTCTCGATGAACCAGTTGTCGTATGTGCGGCCGATGTCGGCTTCGATCAGGCTCGCCTGCTCGGCGATGATCTGCAGCAGGGCGCGCAAGGGCTCGCCGGCCTCGCCATCGCGACGGCGGTGTATCGCCGGAAGCAGCTCGTAGATCGCATCAAGGTTCATCGCCGCGCCTCCCTCAGGCCTGCTGGTTGAGCGCGATCGTCTGCGCTCCGCTGCCGACGAGCGTGACGAGCTGCGCGGGCTGGATCGTGCCGTCAGGCCCCATGCGCGCCGGGGCGGGGCGGATCACTGGCGCGACCTGCTCGAGCAGAGCGATCCCCTCGGCGATGGCATCGGGTGTCGGCACGTCGCTGGCGCTGAGTGGCGGCAGGGTGCCGAACACGTCGAGATCGACGCGGGTGACGCCAGGTACGCCCTGGATCAGCGCGATGATCTCGCTCGCGGCCATTGCCTGGCCGAAATCCCGTGCATGGTAGCCTAGTGCGCGGGCCAGCGCCGCGCGCACGTCGCTGCTGACCCGCTCCCACAAGCGATCCTGCGCGATCGCCACGCGCGCCTCGATCACCACGGGCAGCAGTGCGCGGGTCGCGACCTGGAGTGGCACGGCCGGGTCGCCCAGTTCGCGCAGGCTCCTGCGCAAGGTGCGCATCAACTCGCTGTCGAGATCGACCGGAGCATCGTCGATGCCGCCGAGGGTCAGGTGGACCAACCGGCGCCCGCCTGCGGGCACGATCGTCGTCGTGGCTTTCTCGATCCCGGCAAAGCCGCGCGCGAAATCGGCGTAGTCGCTCAGCGCGACGAGCCGGCCGAGCGCCGCCGAGGCGATCGGCACGTTGCGGCGCACGAGGTCCGGTCCCTCGGGATCTGCGCCTCCGGTGGCCGCTACCGGGTTCACCACTTCGCGCACGCCGAGCGGCCGATCCGCCAGTTGCGCGATCTGCCCGGCGCGGAGATTGCCCGAAGCGCCCAGTTCCTCGCGATAGATCGCCGCGACGTTCAGCGTTCCGCTCGGCAAGCGCGCACCCTCGCGCCCGTCGCCGAAGCGGATGGCCGTCGATCCGTCAGGCAGCACGCTCTCGACGAAGACCCTGTCCTCTGGTCCCAGGTCGATGAAGCTCTCGGCTCGGGCCCACTCGACATCCTCGACGTAGACGCGCGCCGTACTGCGCGAGCCCCTGGCGTTGACCGCGGGCAAGTGAGTCACGGGGGCGTGCTTCAGAGCGAAGGCCTGGTTTGCTACGGTCGCATCGCCATTGCCAAGCGGCTCCCGCCGGGTCTGGCCCTGCGTCGCGCGGACCACGTTGCCGTAGACCTGCAGCGTCTCGCGGCGGTAGCAGTACGACAGGGGCCGCTCGAGCGTGACGGTGGTATAGCTGTGGCTGGCGGTAACGTGTCCCTTCTCCACCTCGCCGACGGCCTGGTCGGGCGTGCTGTGGCTGACTGCCGCGATCATCGCGATTTCGGCGCCTTCCAGGCCGGTGACACCGGGAACGTCGGCCCGCTCGCCGCGCAGGGCGATCAGGCGGCCAGGCTCGATCCCCATCGCCAGCACGTCGAGCGCCAGGCCTTGCGTGCCGTCGCAGACGGGATCGGCCACAGGCGCCTCGGCCAGCGCCAGTTCCTCGCTGGCGGCATAGATCGCGGTGCGGCGGACGATCGCGAAGCTGTCGTCCCCGCTCGGCTGCGAAGCCATCGCCAGGTGGTTGATAGAAGGGCTGTCGCTGTCGTCATCCTCGTCCCCGTACTTGAGCCAAGGCCGGTCGATCTCCACCTCGGTGCTCTCGCCCGACTGGCCGTATTCGGCGCGAGTCAGTTTGGGAAACACGCGCCGTGCCTGCGCCACGATCGTCTCTCCGGTGGGTGCGACGCTGGAGTGTGCCAGCGACACGGCTGCGCAGTCGAGCAGGAGCCAGGACCCCGGCAGGATCGTGTCGTAGGCACCATCGAGGTGCAGGACCGATTCTTCCTCGCTGTGGCGCGGCCTGACGATGCTCCAGTCCGGCAATTCGGCGACGTAAGTGATGACGGCGCTGTCGGTGGGCTTGTACTGAGCGGTGCCGCTGGGTCGCGGGAAGTTGCGGCCGAACGCGCCGGCCTGCACCCTGAGAGCGTAGACGCGCAACGCCGGCTGCTCATCCGCGCGCTGGACGCCGGCGAGCGCCGGCGCGAGATTGTTCGCCAACTGCGGATTGGCGGCCGACAGCAGAGAGAACGTGCCTCCGCTGTTCGCCGACAACTCGTCCCTGGCATTGTGCGACAACCGCTCCGCGCTTGCCAGCGGCACCGAAGGGCGGGCGAGCAGCCGCTCCCACAAATCCGTGTCCTGATCGTCTTCGCCGCTGGACCCGCCACCCGAGACGCCGTTGATCACCAAGGCTGGCGGGGACTCTGCCGCAGGCAGCTTCGTCGCCGCCACCTCGCTGGCTTGCTTGAGCCAGGCCCGGCTCGGGGGTGAAAGCCGGCGATGCAGGAGCTCGCCCACGCTCGCGTGCAGCCGCGCCCATTCGGCGGCATCGTCGTCATCGACACGCGCCAGCGTCGCCTTGACCTCGGCCAGCGCCGTATCCTGCGGCGCATCGGCCAGCAGCGACATGGCGACTTGCCCACTCTTGGCCCAGCGCTCCAGCGTGATCCGGGTCCGCTGTCGGTCCGGCTGTTCTTCGACCCGCACGATCCGGAATGGCCGGGGCTCAGCGCCGTCGGCCGAAATCAGCAGCGGCAGTCCGGCCTTGAGCCGCGTGGCGGTTCCCTCCAGCCACAGCGTGCCGTCGCGGACGTCATGCAGGTCCTGCGGCCGGGTCTGGCGCATGGGCAACCGGTTCCATGCACCTGATGCCGCGAAATCGTCCGAGGTCTCGAAGCTCTGCGGGGTCTGTCCTTGCCCGGGTATCGACTGGGCGCGGGTACCCGCCGGGATGACGATGGGCGCGCGCGCGAGCGGGTCGAGCTCGAAGGCAAGGCACGTGCTCGACCCTAGGCCCGGCCGGGGCATGTAGCCCGGCAGGCTTGCCAGTTCGTGCAGCGATCGCCCCTGCCGTGCGGTGCGGAGATAGCCCTCGTTGGCGATCCGCTCCTGATAGAAGGTGAGCACGTCTGCTGCGCAAGCCCAGGCATCGAGCAGCGCCGGCACCGCATCGTCGCTCCGCGCCGTCAGCTTCGCGAGCGGGCGGGTCGTGACCGTCTCGGTCGGCTGGCCGGCGCTGAAGACCTCGTGCGCCAGCACATGGGAGGTGAGCCGCGCCTGCAAGCTTGCCAGGAAGGTGCCGTGCGTGCCGATGCGGGTGGAGAGCTGCGACAATCCCGGCCGGTTCTCATGCGCCTCGGGCACCAGCGCCTGCACGCCGTCGCAGCACCCGCAACTGGCGTCCGAGACGGCGCCGCATCCGCATCCACATCCGAAGCTCATCGTCCACCTCGCACTTCGAGTTGCAACGAGGCCGGCTCCAGCACCGGCAGGTTTTGCGCGCCGAGCCGGAGCACCTCCAAGCTTTCCATCTCGCCGTCACCTGCGACGAAGCGTCGGCCGAGGTGCCTGAGCGTCACGTGGGCGACACCTTCGACGCGCTGCGCGGTAGCGACGATGCGGCTGGCCGCGATCGCGTCGCCGAAAGTCCAGTTGTCGGGTGCGAACAGCCCCTGCGGTCCCAGCGCCCGGCGAAGCGCTGCCGTCACCAGCTCGCGGCGATGCAGCGGGTCGACGCAGACCAACAGCGATATCGCCAGCGCCACCTCTCGCGCCGGCACCGCGCGTAGGTCGTGACCGATGCGGCGATAGTCGCGCAAGTGTCGCTCCACGGCGCGGAGCAGGCCGAGGTCCGCCGTCCCGCCGCCGATCGGGTCGATCGCGATCTGGACTTCGTGCGCGGCGCCGGATCGGCGCATGACCGCGGCCGCGCGCTGGACTTCGCCCGCGAAGTCGCGCTCGATGATCGCGGCGTAATCGGCCGGGACGATCGCCCGCTCCAGACGCGCTCGATAACGGCTCGGTGCGGCGAGGCGGGCGTGCTGGAGCGTCTCGGGCGCGACGCCTCCGCGCAAGGGGAGCGGGTTGCCGACCTTAATCGCCAACCCGTCGCGGAACCCTTCGCGGAATACGACAAGCCCCAGCGCGTCGCTGCCGAGGTTGGTGTCGGGTCCGTTGCCCGTGCGGTACGTCGCTGCAAACTGCTCGCCCGCCGCTGGAGCGAGGCCGCAGGCGCCGTCGCCGAAGCGCAGCCAGGCGGTGCCGTCGTTGTCGACCTCGACCACGAAGTGCGCGTCGGCCGGCCCGCTGCCCAGCAGGTCGCCCACCGCGGTCCAGGTTTGATCGGCGCGATTGGCGAGCGTGCTGGTCAGCGTCACTAGCGGAATGCCGTGCTCGGGACCGTCACGCAGCAGACGGTTGGCGGCGCCCTGGCGGCAGTCGCCGGTCCAGTGCGGTACCGGCACCCTCCAGGTGAGGTCCGGCGCGGGCAGCGCAGGACGAAAGGGACCTGCCAGCTCGCGATCCTCGGCCGGATCACAGGCGGTGCCGCAGACGCGATCGACGCCGTCCGAAGGCACGGCCGGCCATTTCGCCTTGCGCCGCAAGCCGGCGCCGACCAGTGCGACATTGCCGTAAGCCACGCTGACGGCTTCGATCCACTGACAGTCGGGAGCCTCGGTTACGCTGTCGAGGCATAGCGCGAAGGGCAGGGCGTCCTGCGCGCACCATGCCACTTCCCAGAGCGGCGTTCCATCGAGCGGGTCGGTCGCACGCGTGGCGCGGGTCAGCCGGACGGCATGGCGCCGCGTGGGGTCGGCGTCCTCCGGTCGCCCGGTACGCGGTCCTCTCACCTCGGCCAGCACGAGGACCTGTCCGGGCGCGAGATCGAGACCATGCGTCTGCGGCGGGGTATCGGGTGGGCCTTTCGCCTTGCTCGTGATCCGCCGGGCGGTTGCTGGTTCGGCGGTGTCCGGCTCTTCCGGTGGCACTTGCGGGCCGGGATCGACCAGCGTCGCACCGGTGGCCCCTTTCGGAAGGCAGCAGCCCGTCTCCCGCCAGCGGTGCAAGGCGATTCGATTGCGCACCTCGCGCAGCACCAGCGGTTCGGCCAGGACCGGCTCGTACGCGATCTGCGCCACGGGCGCCTGCGCCTGGTACGTCTCGACCGCGACGGCGCCGTTTTCGATCCCTATGACCGGCGTCACGAAGAAGGCCTGGTCGGGCGCCAGCGTGATGTCGCCGGCGATTTCGAAGGTCGCCCAGCCTTGCGCTGCGGTGCCCTCATGCAAGGCGTAATCGACCAGCCGCGCATGGCGGCGCACCGAGATACGCCGCCGCGCGGTGCCGAGGTAAGCCTCGGTCGCGACCGCGTCCTGGTAGTAGCTGAGCTGGTCGGCAACCGTGGCGATCGCTTCGACAAGGGTGATGCCGAGATCGGCGGCATGGCGCTCGGTCGATTCGGGGAGAGTGAGCGCCATGCGATCAAGCATGAGCCGCCGAAATCCCGCGTAATCGCGTGCGAGATAGTCGATGTTGGGCACCGCGAACGCTGGCGGCGGGCAGTGCCTGGCGTCGGCGCAGTCGATGTCGGATGGACAATCCGCGGTGAATGCGAAGCGCACTTGTGCGTAGCGGGAGTCGAAATCCTCTGGCACCCGCCGGGGTTCGCCACGCTGGTCGAGAGCGCGGATCGCCAAGGTGTAGTCGCCAGGACCGGCGGGACGGTCGAGCCAGACAGTCATCACATCATCGAGCCCTTCGTCGTCGCTGCGGTCGATCCGGATGTCCCGCACGGTGATCGCACGCTGGTCCGGGCCGCCGGTGACGGTGACATTCGCCGGTTCGAGCCACTCGGGCGCATGACCCAGGAACGTGACGCGCAACACCGCCTCGGCAAGATCGACTTCCACCTCGTCCAACCCGTTGAGATTGGCGCCGCGCACCGCCGTGCGACGCGGTGCGTCGGAAGTGCAGGGGCTGCACGGCGCGCTCACGAGACCGGCTCCGCGATCGGAATGACCACGCTTTGCGGTGTCCCGCTCTCACGCAGCACGTAGTCCAGCGCAACGAAGAGCGACTCGCCCTCGGCACTGATTTCCAGCCTGGCGACGTCGATCACATCGCCAAGGTAGCGCTGCAGCGCGGCGCGGGTGGTGAACACCAGGGCGGTCGCCAGTTCGGGTGCGTTCGGCGCGAAGACGGCGTGGTAGAGCCCGCTGCCGAAGTCGGGCCGCATCACCCGCTCGCCCGGACGGGTGAGCAGCAATTGCTCGATCATCTGGCGCACGTGCTCTTCGCGGGTGGCCCCGGTCGTGCGGCCGCGCGGGTCGAAGCCGAAGGGGAAGGCGATCTCCATGGCGCGGCTCACATCACCGTCACGCGCGCGAACGGCGCGGTTGCGTTCATCGGCGTTCCGGTGGGCGCACAGACCGAGCCTGCCGGGGCGATCACCAGCGGCTGGCCGTTCGAGAGCACGCGGGTGCTGCCCGTGAGCCAATGCCCGGTGACGCAAGGGCCGTTGCCGGCGGTGGGAGGCGGCATCGTGCAGCCGGCGATGTTCCAGATGGTGGGTTGCAGCACGCTCGGCTGCCCGCCGAAGGTGACGCGCGGGTTGGGCGCGGCCGCGACCGCCTGGCCAAGGTGGCTGCACAGCACGGTCGATCCGAAAGGAACCGGCGATCCCGGCATGGTCTGCTCTCCCCCTTCAAGTGACGGCGAGCGCGCCGTTGTTGATGGTGACGGTAGGGCCGACCAGCGTTATCGAGGCGCCCTTGCCGTTGCTGATGTAGATGCCGCTGTCGTTCACCACGATCATTGCCTTGCTGGCGCTCTGCAGCGAGACGCCGCCCGTCGCCGGCGTGGGCGGCGCATCGCTGATGACGAGCGCGTTCTGGCCCAGCGACTGGAACACGATGTTGGGAGCCGCGGGGATGCCCAACCTGGCGACCGGTGGAATGTCCGACGGCCCGCCCCAGCGGCACCCCGCCCAGATCGGGTAGTTCGGATCGCCTTGCTCGAACTCGGCCCAGATGCCCGCGCCGATCGGCGGGATCAGGTGCGCGCCCATCGGCGGTCCGGTCGGTCCCGCCAAGGGCGTGCAGGCCTCCGCCCAGGTCGATGGTATGGGGCCATAGACGTCGGGCACCAGCATCTGCAGCCGCCCGCGCTGCATCGGGTCGACGTTGTTGTAGACCGTCGCGCGATACTTGCCGAGGAACCGGCCGCCAGGTGTGGAGGTGGTCACTCGACGTCTCTCCCGTGGCGCATCTGGATGTTCTCGCGGTTCGTGTTGGGCATGGCGAACTCGAACATCAGGTTCGCGGGATCGAGGGCGAGCTGCCAGTTGTCGCCGATCGCCTTTTCCTGGATGTGGTCGAGGCTCACGGTGGTCTCTGCGCGCTTGATGCCGCCTTCCACGTCCTGCAGCCGCGCGGCGCCGCGCTTACCCTCGGCAAAGCCCATGCCGGAATCGTCGAAGATCGCCCGCGCGGCCTTGCCTTCGGGAGTGTTGGCCGTGATCCGCCGCCAGAATGCGTTGCGGGTGGCGTCGTAGAGCTTCTTGTAGTTCGTCGGCGACAGCGCCTCGCTCGATACCGCCATGGCGCGCGATTCGTTCCAGATCTTCTCCAGGAGGGGGAAGTCGGCGATGCGCTTGCCGATGATGGCCCTGACCCTCGCCACGGCCTGCCGCGCCGTCTCGCCCGGGCGGGTCGGCACGGGTGCGTCGCGGCCTTCGGGCTGGGCGTCCATGTCGACGCGGCGCTGTTGCTTTTGCGGGACGCGACGACCGTCGATCGTGTAGCCGCTGGCCGCAGTGCCTTTCACCGCCGGAGCTTCCGCGGCGTCGACGATGCGATCGATCCGGTTCGATTCCCGCCGAGCGCTGTCCTGGGCCTTCCATTCCTCGCGCGACATGCCCCGGTCGGGGTTCGTGGGCCGCTCACCGCCCCACTCCGGTCCCCGCCGTGCATTGGCGGCCGCGTTGTTGCGCACCACCTCCAGCTCACGGACCAACGCCGCTGCCTCGGTCTTCGCCTCTTCGGGATGCGAAATCCGCTTGTCCTGGATCGCCTTGGCTCGCGCCTTCATCTCCGGACGCGCATCCAGTTCGCGGGCGAACTCCACCTCGATGATCGGACACGGGGCCGGACTGCAGCGGGCGACGCCCTTTCGGGTGACGACCAGTTCGTGGTTGCCCGGCAGATCTTCAAGGGCCAGCGCCTCGCCGGGATTGACGGCGCGTTCGGGAGGGGGCGCCTTGCCCTGAGCAGCAGGCTTGGCTGTCGCCACGGTCTTGGCTGGCGCCGCAGGCTTGGTCGCCGCCGCAGGCTTGCCCTTGGCCGCGCCCGGGGCGGGCTGTGTCGCGGGCTTGCCGCCGCCGGGGGGCAGGGGCTCGACGGCCGGGTTCCGGGGCGCCTGCGAGGCATAGCCCACCGTCGCCTCGAACAGCGCGCCGAAGGCGAACTGCGCGCCCAGTTCGCTGAGCAGCTCGTCCCAGGTCATCGGCTTGCCGGCTCCGCGAGCGCGATCGAACACCATGCGCGCCGCGCCTTGGAACGCGTTGGTCCCGCCCGACATCGCCACCTTGACGCCGTAGCGGATCGCCTCGCGCGCCATCGGAGCCGCGACCTTGCTGGAGATCGCGTTGCTCGCGTACTCGCTGAGCGGGCCGGCGAACTTGAGCAGGATCAGCTGAAAGGCCGCGTCAAAGGCGAGCCCCGCCCAATCGATCTTGTCCTTCAGGCCGTAGTGAACGAGCGTCGCCTGGCTGCCTGCCTCCAAGCCGACATTCAGCCCGACAGTCGCGGCGCCCACGCCGAACTGCGCGAGCTTGGACGCACCTGCGGTCGCGCCGGGCGCAAAGACGGTCGCGGCGTCGACGACGGTGCGGCCAACGCTGAACAGCAAATGCATGTCGGTCGCGTCGCTCAGCTTGAGCATGTCTGCGCCGGTCACGCAGATGATCTTGCCGCCGTCGTCGTAGACCTTCACCTTAACGACATCATCGGGTTTCAGGTGAACGCCGCCCAGGAAGGTCGACATCGGCAAGGTCTTCACTTCCTTGCGGAACATGCCGGTGGCGTAGACGCCGTTGAGCGGCTGCTTGACCACGATCTCGTCGCCCTTGCGCTGCGCCATGATCGGGGCGACGTCGAGCCGCCACAGCCCCTTCGGCATGCGCAGGGGAAAGACCATGCCCTTGGTCTCGCCGCGCTGGCACTTGGCGAGCTTCTCCTGCACCGTCTCGGGCGGAGGCGCCGCAGCGGGCGCGGCGGGGGGCGAGTCGGCAGGCGGCTCGGGCGTGCCGTTCTCGCGTGCGAGCTGGCGGCGATAGGCGTTGTCCTTGGAAGTCTGGATCGCGTCGTGCGTCGCCTTGGTGTTCAGCGCCACGGCCGAGTTCGGGCCCACCCCGGCGGCGTTGACGGCGCCGTTGTGCAGGTACCAGATCAGCTCGCGCCCGCCCTGGTGAACCAGGTAGCGGAAGAAGTGCCCCATGTCCAAAGGGCTGAGCCCGTTGGCGAGCCGCGCCGCGACTTCCCAGCGCTTGGCGTCGGCAGCGTCCATCGCCCCATCCAGCAACGAACCCTCGCCATCGCGCCGGACCATCGTGGCGGCGCCGTCCTGCAGGGTATGCGCCAGCTCGTGCGCCAGCAGCCGGCGGCCCTCGGCGCTATGCGGGGCGAAGCGGCCCCGCCCGAAGGCGAGGTGCTGTCCGGCGGCATAAGCGCGTGCGCCGATCGCATGCGTGGAGTGCGACGCCTCGGCGTCGTCGTGGATGCGCACCCCTCCGAAATCGACCCGGCGCGGCGGGGCGCCTGTCGGAGCCCGGAGCGCGTGATCGGCAAGGCGGTCCGCCGCCCATTCTTCCGGTGCGCGCGAAGACCCGAGACGAAGCGAGCCGCCACCGCCAGGGCCCGCATGGGCCGGAACGGCGCCCAGCGCATGGCCGAAGCCGTGCTCCATCCGTGCCCTGGTGGCAGGATCGAGGGGGCGGCCTGGACGGGACAGCGTCGCCGCGACGGAGGAGGGCAGCGCTCCGGCGAAGTCTCCACCGCCCGAGCGCCGCACGATCCCGGTGCCGCAGCAAGGCTTCGCGGTCTGCTCGGCCTCGCAGGCGGGGCAGGGAGCGGCCTTCGGCTTCTCGGCGGCGTGGGCCGTCATGGCATCACCACCGGCGTGTTGGAGATCAGCCCATCTCGCGAAATGCGGAACTGCTGCTTGAACTCGCCCGGCTTGATCGCGTGCGTGACGCTGTCGACGTAGTAGAACCCGTCGTAGGTCACGCCGGCGCCGCGCACGCCGACGAGCATGCGCGGGCTGAGGATCGCGCCGTATGCCGCCACGTCCAGGCTGCCCTGGCCGCTCACCGCGTCAGCGCTCTGCATCATGATGCCGAGCGCGCGCTTGGCCGCCTCGGCCGGCCCGAGCCTTGCAGTGTCCTCGGCGAAGGTGACCCGTGAAGGAGCGGTCGGGCGTGCGCCCAGCGGCGGGTGCAGGGGGTTCATGTCGGGCACCACGATCGGCACCGGGATCTTGCGCGTCGCCGGATCGTAGACGAGCATCACCGTGGTCTTCTTGGCCAACCCGTCCAGGCTGAACGAGAGCGATTCCACGTTGGTCTCGGCATCCATGTCGACGCTCAGGGCGGGCTGCGGGATCGGCAGGCGATAATCCGGGCCGAAATAGCCGAAGCTCTGGCCAGGGACCGCGCCCGGCTCGATGAAGAAGACATAACCGCTCTGCGCCGCCAGTTCCTTGAGGTAGGCGCGATCGGTGCCGTTCTGACAGTCGAACCGCTCGGTCGGCGTGTCCGCGTTGATCACCGGCGGCGGCACGACCGCGGGCACGATCCCGAACATCGCATAGCGGGCCAGGATCGCGGCGACGCGCGCGGCGTCGGGCATCGCGGGATAGGGGAAGCGCAACTCCAGCACATCCATCAGCACGCTCAGGTCCTCGCCCGTCAGCGTGAGCGTGGATTCGCCCGGATGCTGGCCGGGCTGGATCTCCTGGCGGGTGACGATGCCGTCGATCAGCACCTTGGGCAGGCCCTTGAAGACGACCGCGACGACGACGCGGGTCACCATCGGATCGAAGAAGCCAGCGGGCAGCATCGCCAGTTGCAGCGGAGAGGTATTGCCCAGCGCCAGCTTGAGCTGGAACCCGCCGCGATCGCGGCCGCTGGTCACCTCAACCGCAAGCAGCGCCTCCATGACCGGCTGCGCTGCCGGCATCGGCAGTGGGGCGGGGCCGATCAGCAGGACGAGCTGTGCTGCGTCAAACACCGCCGCCTCCGGGCATCCCGAGTGGCATCGGGATCGCCAGCCGCCGGCCGAGCGGCTGGAGCAGGTCAGGCGGGTTCATCGCCGCATTGGCGTCGGCAATCCGCCACCACAGCTCCGGATCGCTGATCTCGGCAGCGGAGATGGCATCGAGGCGGTCGCCGTCTGCAATGGCCCGGCGCTTGACCACGGTGAAGCCGGCGGGGTCGGGCAGCAGGCGCCGCTCCAGATACCGCACCTCGCGCCCGTCGGGCAGCGTCAGGGTGAGCAGCGGGCAGTCGGCGTAGCGGCTGTTGGCGGGAAAGCGATAGGCGTCTAGCGGGCTGGCGATCACAGCGAGACTCCCAGGTTGCCGAGATCGTTGGCGATGTTGGTCACCGCCAACACTTCCTTCACCGCCTGATGCGCCAGGAACAGCGCCCGGCCAGGTGAGGTCAGCGGCTGGTCGTAGTAGCTGAGTACTTCGAGCGTCAGGTCGACCTTGGCGCGGATCGGGTTGAGCAGCGTGTCGTAGGCATCCTCGGTGATCGACAGAGCGGTGACACGCACCGGCAGCACTCGGGTCGGCCCCCACACGAACAGCACCATGGGGCCGGTCGCGGGCAGGATCTCGATCACGCCGGCGACTGACAGCACGGTGTTGGCGATCACCGTCGCGAGCTTGGGATAGAGCATCATTTCCAGCGCGGCGAGCGTCGGCCCGATGCCCATCAGCCCCGCCTGCGGATCGCCTTCCTCCATGGCGTCGGTGGCGTCGATCTCGACCGCGAGCGTGATCGTCTCCTTGGGCGGTCCGGACAGGCGATAGGCCTCGCCCTTGTCGCCGGGCTGGCCGCCCGCGGTCCGCGGCTCAAGCCGGCGGGTCATGGTGTCGGGATTGTACTGGAACACCACCACACTCGCGAGCGGGTTCATCGGATCGAGCCCGACCAGCGCGCCCTTGATCAGGCGCGGCGCGAAAGGCACGCTGCTCATGGTCCGACCGGTCCCGGAGCGGCGGGTGTCGCGGCCGGCGCTGCCTTGGCCGCGCGCTCGCGCTCCAGCAGTGCCTTGTAAGCCTCCAGCGTCATCTTCTCGCCGGTGCCGCGGATGACTGCTTCGTAGCGGGCGCTGTAGACGCCTTCCTGCTTGCCGTGGAGGTGGCGCGTGCGGCGGATGATCGTGTCCCCGCGCGAGCTGCGGAAGATGCGTTGCTCGAAATCGAGCGCGCGCAGCTTCGGATCGCCCAGGTAATCGCGCAGCAGATCGCGCTCGGCCGTGAGCGCTTTCTCGTGGCCGCTGTTGTAATCCTTGTCGAGTTCGTCGCCGCCCATCCGCTCGGCATAGCGCCTGGTGGCATTGCGCTCGGTCAGGTAGTGGATCAAACGGCCCTGCAGAGCGGCGTCGTCGGTGGCGAGGACGTCGTCGATATCAACGTAGCCCGCAATGAAGCTGTCGCCGGTTACCTTGATGTCGTAGGGGCTGTGGCGGTCGTTGCGCATCAGCCCGTGGCGGTTGGTCATGCGCAGCGGCAGCACGGTCGAGGACCGGATGAAGTCTCTGATCCGCTTGTCGAACTCGGTCATCGTGCCGTAGGGATTCTCGGTGCACTGCAGCGCGCCGTCCGTGTCGATGGAGAAGATCAGGGCGGTGGAGATCGCATTGAGCCGCTCGATCAGCTCGGGCACCCGGCCCATGCCGGAGTGCTCGCCCTTGCCGACATCGCGGATCTCGACGCGGCGCTGCACCGATTGCGCGGCACCCGGCTGCGGCCCCGCGGTCCGCCCCGACGCGATTGCCGAGGCCGCCGCGTGGGCCGCCGCTTCGTGCGCCGGCGCGGGTCTGCCGCCCCCGCTCCGCTGCTGGACGACATGCGCCAGCTCGTGGCTCAGCAGTGCGCGACCCGAAGTGTCCGACAAGTCGCGATGCGCCGCCGAAAGCACGATGTCGTTGCCACGCGTGTAGGCCTGCGCGCCGAGTGCCCGGGCAGCGCTGTCCGCGCGTGCGTCGGCATGGATGCGCACGGCCGACAGATCGGTGCCGAACGCGGTCTCCATGGCCGATCGGGTCACTGGATCGAGCGCGCGTCCGGCGCCCAGGCCGGAGCGGGCCCGCGTATCGAGCGGCACCGGCGCCGATGCGCTCTCGCGACGCGCCAAGGCGAGGCGACTGCTCATGACGCGCCTCGCCGCGTGGCAGCGCGTAACCGGCCAGATGGCGGAGGTACGATCGCATGAACCGCCTCGCCGAGCCGTGCACCGAGCGTCTCGCCGCCGCTCGGCAGCGGGACGCTCAGGCGTTCCAGCGCGCCCCCGCTCGTGGGCAGCGCCCCTGCGGCGAACCGCGCCGAGAGCTCGGCTTGCAATTGTGCCTGTAGCACTCGCATATCGACCGGGCCGGCATGATCGAGCACGAGGTGGCGGATCTCGAGGTTCAGCCTCATGCTGCGCTCCCGCCACGCGTGAAGGTGCCGCGCGCGCCTGCCAGCGCCAGGACGCGGAACTCGGCTTCGTTGATCGGGCGGTCGAGCTTGCGGAACTCCCGGCGTGCCGCGTCCAGCAGCAGGGGCATCGTCACCGGGCTTCCCGCCTCCGCCGCGGCGAACGCCGCCGCGAGCGCCACCGCGTGGATCTCGCCGCCGCTGAGATCGAGCCTGGCCAGCCGCGCGAAATCAAGATCCTGCACCGGTGTCCGCGCGGGGAGGGCGCCGGCCCAGATGCGCTCGCGCTCGGCGGGGGCGGGGTAGGGGAAGTTGACGATGAAGCGCAGCCGGCGGGTGAACGCCGGGTCCAGCGCGGAGCGCATGTTGGTGGTCAGAATGGCGACGCCCGAGTAGGCCTCAAGCCTCTGCAGCAGATAGTCGATCTCGATATTGGCGTAGCGGTCGTGGCTGTCCTTCACGTCGCTGCGCTTGCCGAACAGCGCGTCGGCCTCGTCGAACAGCATCACCGCGCCGGCGCTTTCCGCGCCATCGAAGATGCGCGCCAGGTGCTTTTCCGTCTCGCCGATGTACTTGCTCACCACCATGGCAAGGTCGATCCGCAGCAGGTCGAGTGAGAGTGCGTCGGCGATCACCTCGGCCGCCATCGTCTTGCCGGTGCCGCTCGGTCCGGCGAACAGCGCGGAGATGCCGAGGCCCCGGTTGAGCCGCCCGGCATAGCCCCAATCCTCGTAGACGGTGTCGCGCTGGCGCACTTGCGCGATCAGGGCGTCGATCTGCGCCATCTCCGCGTCCGGCAGGATCAGGTCCTCGCGCGTGGCGGTGCTTTCGACCCGACGGGCCAGGCCTGAGGACTGCAGGCGCGCCCGCTCTCGCGCGGCGTGCCAGATCGCCGTCTCGCCTTCCCCGTCCGTCTCGGCACACAAGGCGGCAATCTCGGGAGCACCGAGCTGGAAATTGCCGGCAAGCTTGCGGGCAAGCGCCGCGTTGCCGTGTCCGAGTGCGCCCTCCCACGCCTGCCGACGCTCCGCGACGGATGGAACCGGGACGGTCAGGCTTGGAACGGCAGCGCCGTCCAGCGCCATCGCATCGCGCCCTGACAGCACCAGGAACCCGCCAGTCTGCCGCGCGAAGCGACGCAGCGGCGCATCATCGGAGGCGTCGTCCGCCTCCGCCAGCAAGCCGACGGGCGCCAGCAGCGTCTCGCGGTGCCAGAGCCGAGCCAGCGCGGCGAGTGCGGCGGCATCGTTCGGCAACGCCTCGGCATTCAGCCGGTATAGCCCCAGTCCCGCCACCTCCGCCGCCGCCGCCGCCACGCGCCGCCGGCCGGCGCGATCGGGACCGTCGATCCGGGCAAGACCGGAGGCAAGCGCGGTGGGGGCCAGCCGCTCCGCCAGCGTCCGTTGCGATGGGGGAAGCGCCGCGAGCGGCTCTGGCGCGACGGGGGCAAGGAAGGGGGCGACGCGCTCGTCGAGATGGAACAGGCCCTTGGCGAAACTGACCACGCGCTCGTCGGCCACGATCGGGGCGGAAACCCGCGCGATCGTGCCCTCCTCCGCCCCCGGACGCACCAGTTGCCAGAAGCGCAGCGGCCGCTCCGGCGACATCGCGCTCCACTCCGGCGCGTCGAATAGCGTCATCGCCAATGCGAAGCTCGGGAGGCGCTCGGGTTGCGCGAACAGCGCCGGCTCCAGTTCGCGCATTATGGCAAGCAGCAGCGTGTCCTGCTCGAACGGCGTCAGGCCCAGATTGCCGGCGAGCGCCACGAGGGCGGGGGGATCATCGCCGGTCGCGGCGGCCGCCAGGGCGTCGGCCGCCTCCCGCTCGGCAACCTCGCGCTGCGCTTCGTCAGTCAGGATCTCCGGAGGTGGCAGGGCCGGCAAGGCGGTGGGGGCGGGATTGTTGGGGCGGTCGAACAAGTGCCCGAAGGCGAACCCGCCTCCCCGTGCCGGTGCTGCCGGGGCGACTACCGGCAGCACAGCTGGGGCGGCAGGGGCAAGGCGCAGTTCCATGCGCCTACGGATCCAGGTGATCGCGGCCACAAGGTAGGCGTGGTTGCGCTGCTCCCACTCACTGCCGGGATGGAGCGCGGCCACGGTCATGCCACATGAACCCGTTGCGCGTCATCGAAGGCGAAGCTGCCGGTAGCGACATCGAAGACGACAGGTTGGCTGGTGACGCCATCGACTGTCAGGTAGGCAATTGCGCCATTGCTCGCCTGCGGTCCCGGCACCGCGAACGTCAGCGTGTCGGTCTGCGCGGCGTGCGCATCGGCGGCGATCTCGAGGCCGCCCAGGCGCAGGCTGGCGATCTGTCCCGGCCGCACCTGCGGCGTGCAGGTGACCGTCAGCGTGTTCGTTCCCGCGGCGGGCAAGGGATCGGGCGAGAGCGCGGTGATGCGCGGCGCCAGCAGGAATGGCATGACGTCCGAGCTCTGCTCGCCGGTTCCTCGCGTCGCGACCAGCCGCAGTCCGGCAGGACCGGCAGCCAGCGCGGCCGCGGCGGCGGCATCGTCGGGCATGTGCAACGTGGCGGTACCATCGGCGTCGCTCGACAAGAGGTAGGTCGCGCCCGAGCCCGCCTTGCCGGCGATCTCGACGCGCAAGGCATCGGCGGCGAAGCGGCGGCCGGCGATCCGGGCGACCTGGCCCGTGGCCAGGCTGGCGAGCGACGGCAGTGCGGGCAAGCGGTCCTCGGTCCCTGCCAGCCCGAACCACAAGGCGTCGATCTGCGGCGGAAGCGAGGCGACCGCCTGCGGTCCGCGATCGTCGGCACCGCGCTTCAGCACCGGCGCGGCGGGCTGGGCCTCCTCCAGCGCGTCGATCTGAACGACTTCGGCAAGCCACGCGCTCGACAGTACATAGGGCGTCTGGACCATCACCGACCAGAGCCTGGAGACGTCATCCAGCGACAGCGCGATGGGTGAGAATTTCACGCGCGCCGGTCCCGTCGCCAAGTCTGATCCCGCGAGGGCGGCATGTCCCGCCACGGCGTCCGCGATGTCGCCGGCCAGCAGCAGCGGCGTGGCGTGCAGGTCGCGCATCACCGCGCCCAGCATGCGATCGGGTTCGAAGGCGGCGTCGTCGCCATAGAAGCTGAAGAGGTAGCTGAGCGATACCGGCGCGCTCGGGCGCCGGGTCAGCACGCCTCCGGCATTGCGCTGCGGCAAGTCCTCGTTGCGCATGGCCCCGAACAACGACGCGTTGTAGAGGTAGACGTTGGCCTGCCGCGGCTGGTTGGTCGCGGCGGCGATCGGCCGTCCGAAGCGCAGGCCCGTGCCGGGCACCGCACTCTTGGCGGCGGCATGGACGATGTTGCCCAGCGCTGCGGTGACGGTCGCGATGGCCAGGTGGTTGCTCACCCGCGCGACCGCGAATTCAAGTACGCATCGAGACTGAGCGGCGCGCCGCCCACGCGCTCGGACCGCTTCGGTGCCGGGCGCGTGGGCTGCTGCGGCGCGCGCACCTCGAGCCGATGGATAATGACGTTGACCTCGGGTGCGGGCGAGGGTTGCGGCGCAGGGGCCGCGATGGCTTTCGGTTGCGGTAGCGCACCGCGCACGGGACGCTCGTCGCCGGGCGCGGTGCTCCGGGATGGGAGTGCAGGCGTTGCCGCGAGCTCGCTGGGCGCTGAGGCGGGGCCCTCCAGTGCATGAGAAGGCTGCGGAGATGCTGCGAGGTTTCGCGGGCGAGAGGGCGCGTCCGGTCGCTCCGCCGTGCCGCGCCGTTCCGGTCGCGTTAGCGGCGGCATCGCGAGCAGGCCTTCCGAGCGGGACAGGGCCAGGCCATGCGGGTGCTCCGAGGTCGGCCCGCCCAAGGCACGGTCTGTTGCCGGCTCTTCCTGGCGTTCTCCCGCTACTTTTCGCGGCCGGAGCGTCGGCGCTTCCTCTTCCGAGATGGCTCTCGATGCTGAGCGCGGCGCTCGCGCGACCATGGGCGCGGGCACCTCGATGTGCGGGTGCATCGCTGCCGGTATCTCAACCGGGCGAGAGGCAGGCGCCTTCCCTTCCGCGGTTTCAGCAGGCGACGGGACCGGGCCGCAAGCCGCTGGTTGCTGCTCCGCGCGCGCCGGTCGTTCCACGCCTGATCCGCGCATCGGCGCGTCTTCCAGCTCCGGGCCGCGCTCCGGCTCGGATGGCAGGTTGGCGAAGCGCGATGCCGGACGCGGCCGCAAGGCGGGGCGCTGGCTGAAGGCCCGTGCGGCAAGGCGCCCAAGGAAGTCGCTCATGCCATCATCCCCGACGCGACCGCCGCGCGCTCGATATAAGCCGCGCGCCGGGAGGCGGGCAGGGCGAGGATCGCCTGCTCGCTCCAGCCGTAGGCACGTGCGAGCATGTGCACTTCGTCCAGCGTTCCCTCCGCCCAGCGGTCGACTTCCTCCCAAAGGTACATCGCGATGTCGAAAGGCACGGTCGCCGCCGCGCCGCACGCCGGACATCGCAGGTCGAGCAGTACCTCGGCCTGGGGGTCCGATTGCGCCAAGGCGGTCGCGATGGCGCCGACGGCCTCCGGCTCCGGGCCATCGGCATCCGGCAGCAGCGTGCTCAGCAGCCTGGCGCGCGCATCGTCCATGTCGCGCATCCGCTCCAGCCCGAGCAAGTCACGGCTGGTCGGCACGCGGGCTGTCCACGGCCGGCCCTGGGCGGTCACCTCGACACTGGCGCCGATTGGCGCTGACGGAACGGCGATCTGGCTCGCCTCGAAATCGATCTCGATCGGCTCGCCGCAGCTCTCGCAAGCGCACAGGCACTCGATCCGCTCGCCGAACCAGGCCCGTCGCAAGGCGATCAGCCGCGCGTCGCGCAAGCCGATGGGCCAGTCGAGCGCGTCGCAATCGTCCTCGCCGCACAGGCGCGCGAGCAGGACCGCGCGCGTGGTCGCCGAGTGGCCATGGCCGGCATCGCGCGCCGCCAGGATCGCGCCCGGATCGAAGGTCGGTGCGAAGTGCATCGCCGCTTATACCGAGTCGGTGTAGGACGGCTCGGTGGGCTCGGTCACTTGGTCGTCGCGCTCCCAGCCTTCGATCTCCAGCTTGAGGTGCTGGATCAGGACGGCATTGGCATTGGCGTCGAGGTCGGCGATCGCCTGGAATTCGGACACCCAGGCGCGGAACACCTTGTACGCGATCGCAAGCTGACCCGCCTCGTTATAGACCTCGATGATGAGATCCTTGCGGAAGTCCTTGAGCGAGACTTCGCTGCCGAGGCCGGAGCCGAAGTTCCAGACCTTGTTGGCCCATTGCTCGAAATCCTTGTCGTGCGTGACGCCGCGCTCCAGCGTGATGGCCTCGTACTCGGTTCGGCCGGGAGACTTGCGGCTGGAGCTGGGATCGCCGCCCTCGCGGTGCTTCACGACTTCGGTGGTGCGCTTGAGGGCGCCAACCTTGCTGATGCCCGCGACGTAGCGGTTGTCCCACTTCACCCGGAACTTGAAGTTCTTGTATGGATCGAAGCGCGATGCGTTGACGGTGAACTGGGCCATGGCGTCCTCCCCCTCAGACTTCGGCCTGCGCGGTGATCTGCTGCAGGCGGATCACGACAAACTCGGCTGGCTTGAGCGGAGCGAAGCCGACCAGGATGTTGACGATACCCAGATCGATGTCTGCCTGCGGCGTGGTCTCCGCATCGCACTTGACGAAATAGGCGTCACGGGCCGAGGAACCCTGGAAGGCGCCCTGGCGAAACAAGCGCTGCATGAAGGCGCCGACGTTGAGCCGCACTTGCGCCCAGAGCGACTCGTCATTGGGCTCGAACACCACCCACTGCGTGCCGCGATAGAGGCTCTCCTCGATGAACAGCGCGGTGCGCCGGACCGGAATGTACTTCCATTCGGAGGTCAGTCGGTCGTCGCCGGCGCGGGTGCGCGCACCCCACGCGATCCGTCCCGCCGCAGGGAAGCTGCGCAGGCAATTGATGCCGAGCTGGTTGAGGCGCCCGTTCTCGAGGTCGGTCAAGGACACGCTCAGCGCCGGGGCGCCGATCAGCCGCGCCTCGATCCCGGCCGGCGCCTTCCAGACGCCGCGCTCGGCATCGCTGCGGGCATAGAGCCCGGCAATCGCGCCGGCGGGGGCGAAAATCTCCACCTGGCCGTCGCGCAAGGGGTTGGGCTGGAGCAGGCGCGGGAAGTAGATCGCGGCGTTCTTCGACACGTCGCCCACCGCATCGACGATGCCGTCCGAGGCGGCCTTGACGCTGGCCCAGGTCGAAGGCGGGTCGATCAGCAGGATCGCGCGGCGTCGCTCACAATAGGCGACGGCGGCGGAGAGTACGTCGGCGGCGACGTCGTTGCCCTCGTCCAGCGCATAAGGCGGGATCACCAGGATGTTGAACAGGTCCGCCTTTTCCAGCGCGTAAAGACCCTTCTTGGCGTCCGCGCCTCCTGGAGGCACGATCTGCGCCCCGCTGACGGCTTTGCCATCGTTCGACTGCGCGTCATCGGCCACCTTGGTCGACGTCGCGTCTTCCCAGCCGGTCTTCCCGCTCGGAATGGCGGCGTGAGCCGTGGGCCGCGCCGAGGGCAGGGCGCCTTCGAGCCGCACCAGGTTGGAGCCGCCCCCCAGCACCTTGTCGACCCGGCGCGCATATTCGGGCTTGAACGAGACATTGCGGAATACCTCGACGGCGCCTGTCGCATCGTCGCGCACCGACAGGTTGAACAGGTCGTCCGGGTTGTCGCCCTTGACGTCATGGTCGATGCGCACCCGCAGTTTGTTGCCCCAGGCGCCTGGCGAGGCGGCGCGTAGCGCCAAGCCATTCGCACTCAACGCAGCGGCCGGCGTGGTGGTCGCCGCGACGATTTCTTCAGCCGCAGCTTCCGCCGCCTTGGCCACGGCATCGGCATCGGCTGCTCCCGCGACCGCACTCGTCGCCGCTGCCGCCACCACGTCGCCGGCAATCTTCTGCTTGCCGGTGAGCGTCGCGGCCTTGTCCGTCGCGGCGGTGG
Source organism: Novosphingobium sp. 9U (assembly GCF_902506425.1). Classification (NCBI taxonomy): domain Bacteria; kingdom Pseudomonadati; phylum Pseudomonadota; class Alphaproteobacteria; order Sphingomonadales; family Sphingomonadaceae; genus Novosphingobium; species Novosphingobium sp. 9U. Next base: position 53,808 of record NZ_LR732497.1, read on the forward strand.
CGACGGCTTGCGGGTTCGCGGCACCGGCCACCGCATCGCGCGCTGCCTTGGCTACCGCGTCAGCGCCTTCCTTGACCGGATCGATGTCCTGCGCGCCCGCGGCGAAGACCCGCACCACCAGTGCCTGGCTCCCCCCATTGAGAAAGAAGTCTCGAATGGCGAAGCTCAGCGGCGAGCCGAGCCACAAACCGCCGAAGGTACGATCAAATTCGGCCTGGCTGTTCACGAACACCGGCTCGTCCAAGGGCCCGCGCAATGTCCGGCCGATGAACGCTGCGATGGAAGTGGCGACGCCGGTGATGGCATGCGCCCCGCTTGCTACTTCTTCGACGTAGACGCCGGGATAGCTCAAAGTGGCAGGCATAACCCTCTCCCCCTCATCAGACAGCCGCCGGTGTTTTACTGCAGCTGCCAAGTACCGAGCCGAAGACAGGCACCAGACGCTGTCTTAGGCATTTGCGGAATCATACGTCCACTTGCGACCGAGTGTATGAGGCGATGCTCGCTCTTCCGTCTCAAAGCGAAAGCATTTCATCGTTTTACAAAGTATCAGTCGCGCACTGAGAGCATCGAAAAGCACAATGTATTTAGATCGACGCCGAGTCGACCTCTGCTATTGATAGGTGCACTTGGTGACACTGACCATCTTAAGTGTCAACGAAATCGATAAGCGGTTTATTGGCGGTGAAACCATTGAGCGCGGGGAAGCCACACATCGTCGCCACTCGAACCATGGCGATGGTCATCTTTATGGTGGTCTTTACCTATCAAGTTCTTGCGATAGAACGAAGCTTCGAAAGCTTGGCGATGCGTACGACTGGCGTAAGTCGAGAAATGTAAATGTAAGGCCAAGGGATCGACGTCGCCCGTCCGAGTGTCGGTACACGGCGGTGGTCACGCGTGCCGGTGATTGCGGCGGTGTCGCTCGCCGTCACCATCGTCCGCAAGCGCTAGGCCGGCTACGTCGCAAGGCCACTTCCCAGCGCGTGCAGTGTGCTTAGCAAAACCAGAGTCGCGCCGAAAAACGGAGCGAACCTCCTAGGCGGCGTCTTTCCATCGTCCCAAGCCATTTACCCGACGTGATCGGCGCACGAGAGCGATCATTTGGTCGGGCTCTGTCAAAGCAGATGCACTTGATCGTAAGCGGCAGGGCATCGCGAGCTAGCCAGCCGCTCTCAAGACTGAAGTTCATCGTGTGGAGAGCGGTTTGCTTTGGACTGATGAGGTGGATGGCCCCTGTGTCCGGCGACGGTGAGTCGTATTGTGGGCTGTTGTCGAAGCAACCCTGACAAAGGACCATCCACCATGGTAATTACCACGATCGGCCTTGATCTGGCCAAGT
>NZ_LR732498.1 GCF_902506425.1 Novosphingobium sp. 9U
GGCGCGCGTTAGTCCTAGGTTGACCTACATATCGGCTTTACACGGTTGATTGGACGCCTAGCATTTCAGCTGGCTCTCACAAACGAGCCGCCGCTCACCCGCAGCGGAAAACTCCATTGCGCGGCCGTCGCTGCCGTTTGACCGTCACTGTTGCAAGTGGGAGGCGCCGCCGAGCTGGCCAGCGCCTGTTGCGCGACTGTCGCAGGCAATGTTTATCAGCCTCGCCTTCTGGTTCGCCGCGAGATCTGCGGGGCAGAGCTTGCGCGTCGTTGCGCATGAGCGATGGCCGATAGCGGCACACTGTCGTGAGCCGCCCAGAACTCGGCAAGGATGTCGCGCTGATCAGACGTGCTGGTGAGGCGGTGTGCTAGTTCTTGATAGCCTGACCGAGGCTGTTGGTGCGAAGAACGGTTTACAGTTATCTTGCTCTCAACGGCCTCGGTCATGCGTGGCAAACTCCCCCGTTTGCATTCTCTTGTCACCGGGCCAACTCTTATGAGCTCTAAGTGCCGGTGCTGATCTGAGCGGACGTTTAGCGCTTCTTACCGCAATGCTTCCAGCATGATTCTGCGTACGCTGACGTACCCAGCGGCTGCGGCCATGAGAGCGTATCACCGACATCTGCGCGCGTCCCGGCGCAATCGTGGTGTTAATCGACAGAGCGTTGTCCAACCACATCGCGCACGTATATTCGGGAGATGGCCCTCGGACCTGCCAACCAGACACAGCAGACAGGCATGCGGTCCCATAGCGACCAGATAGCCGGGTCGGTTGAGCGCGTCACGTTCCACAACGCGGACACTGGCTTTTGCGTTCTTCGGCTGAAGGTCAGGGGCCAGCGCGATCTTGTGACGCTTATTGGCCATGCCGCGGCGATTGGTGCCGGCGAGTACGTCGAGGCTAGCGGCGTGTGGCTGAACGATCGAAATCACGGCCTCCAGTTCAAGGCCGAGAAGGTCGAGGCGACTGTGCCCACCACGCTCAAGGGTCTGGAGAAGTACCTCGGGTCGGGGATGATCAAGGGCATCGGACCGGTCTACGCGGCCAAGCTGGTGGCGGCATTCCAGCACGATGTGTTCGAAGTCATCGAGAAGGAGCCTGAACGCCTCCGAGAGGTAACCGGCATTGGCCCGGTGCGTGAGGCCAAGATCATCAAGGGCTGGAGCGATCAGCGCGCCATCCGCGAGATCATCGTCTGGCTCTACAGCCATGGGGTCAGCTCGGCGCGGGCTGTGCGGATCTTCAAGACCTATGGCGAGCAGGCGATCGCCACGATCAAGGCAGATCCCTATCAACTCGCTCGAGACATCACGGGCATCGGGTTCAAGACAGCCGATGCGATCGCATCGAGCATCGGCTACGGCAAGGAGGATCCACGCCGTGTCCGCGCGGGTGTCAGCCATGCGCTGACCACTGCGATGCATGATGGCCATTGCGGACTCCCTCGGGACGATCTGCTCAGATCAGGCGCGAAACTCCTGGAAGTGCCCGAGCCATTGATCGAGCAAGCGCTGCAGGATGAACTTGCCTCTGGCGAGGTGATCTCAGGTGTGACGGAAGGGCGCGAGGTCATGTTCCTCGCCGGCCTATACCGCGCCGAGCAGTCGATAGCCGATCGACTGCTCCGATTGCGTGAAGGTCTGTTGCCATGGCCTGCCATAAACGCCGAGGTGGCGATCCCCTGGGTCGAGGGCAGAACGGGCTTGGAATTGTCACCAAGCCAGCAGGCAGCGATGCGCCTGGCGCTCTTGTCAAAGACTTGCGTGATTACCGGTGGCCCTGGTGTAGGCAAGACCACGCTGGTCAACTCGATCCTGAAGACCCTTGCTGCAAAGCGGGTCGTGATAGCTCTTGCCGCTCCGACTGGACGCGCCGCCAAGCGCCTGGCCGAGTCCAGCGGAATGGAAGCCATGACGCTGCACCGGCTGCTCGAAAGCGATCCAGGAGAGGGTGGCTTCAAGCGCAACGAGCATAACCCGCTCGAGTGTCAGCTGCTGGTCATCGATGAGGCCAGCATGATCGACGTGATGCTTATGCACGCGACCCTTAAGGCACTACCAGCTGGCGCCGCTTTGCTCCTGGTCGGAGACGTCGACCAGCTGCCGTCCGTCGGACCTGGGCAGGTTCTGAAGGACGGCATCGCGAGCGGTGCAGTGCCGGTTGTCCGGCTCACCGAGGTTTTCCGCCAGGCGGCTACAAGCCGCATCATCACCAACGCTCATCGGATCAATGCAGGAACAATACCGGACCTGTCGGCAAGGGGCGAAGGGGACTTCTTCTACGTACAGGCAGACGAGCCCGGGGAGGTTGCGGAGAAAGTGGTGGACCTTGTCTCCAGGCACATTCCCCGGCGCTTCGGCTTCGAGGCGGCGCGCGACATCCAGGTTCTCTCGCCCATGCAGCGGGGCGGAGCAGGTGCGCGTGCGCTGAACACGCTGCTACAGCAGCGCATCAATCCACCAACGGACGAGTTCGTCGAGCGCTTTGGCCAGCGATATGGACCCGGCGACAAGGTCATGCACATCGTCAACGATCGTGAGCGAGACATCTACAACGGCGACCTGGGCGTCGTCACCCGGATCGATCATCAAGAGGCTGAGCTTACGGCAATCTTCGGCGAGAACGAAGCAACCTTCGACTTTGGTGAGCTGGACGCTCTCCAGCTCGCCTACGCAACGACGATCCACAAATCGCAGGGGTCGGAATACCCCGTCGTCGTTCTCCCGCTGACGATGCAGGCCTACACCATGCTCGGCCGAGAATTGATCTACACGGCCGTGACCCGAGCGCGCAAACTCCTCGTCCTGGTCGGGTCGCGTAAGGCGCTCTCCATTGCGGTCAAACAGCGGCAGCCGCGGCGATGGTCACTCCTGCGAGAGCGGCTCTCGAAGTAGCGGCAGCGCTCCCGACGAGGGTTGTGGATCGTGCATTCGCGCCTTCAGGCGAGCAGGTAGCAGAGCAGCTACATGGCGTTGCATAATTTGGAACCTTGCTCCGCGTTCTCGCACTTGCAGCATGACGGTTACGTCAGCATAGAAGACGAGCCTTTCAGGCATCCTCTCCCAAACTTCATCAGGGCTGGTCTTCGGATCGGCCCTTTCTTTTCTCAGGGGAGCCAAGATGGTCCGCAACCGAGGCTGGCAAGTTGAACTGCGACCGCTCTTTGGAAACGTGCGGGCGGCCGGTAAGGTCAACAGCAGCCTCCGGTCGGACCTGAACGAATGAGCGAAGTTGGGGAGCCGATATGTGATCCTGAGCGTCCGCATCTGGGTCCGCTCAGACCTCAGTTCGTCCGGCTAGTGCGGCACCCTCTATTCTGTCGACCCGGTCGGGGTAGAAAGCGATATAGTCCCGAATGCTCCCAACGGCGTCATACGGCGCTTCGTAGGACCAGGCGACGTTCTCTATCCGCCGATTGCCTGCCATTGCATGGAAATAAGACGCATTTCCCTTGTAAGGGCAGTGCGTGCGATGATGGCTGAGAGCGAGATTCGTCATGTCGACATCATCACGCGGGATATACTGGACGGCAGGGTAATCGGCTTCCTGCAACGTCAGGGCACGCTCAGTTTCAGCAATGATCTTGCCACTCAGCTTCACCGTGACGCGACGCTGCTTCTGTTCGATCGTGATGAGGTGATCGGCCCGGGGCATCATGGGGCTATGGTCCGGCATCAGGTCCTCCTAAGGTTCAACGAAAGCGAGCGTACGGGTAGTTAGCGCAGCTCAACTCACAACAACGAGTGCATCGCCGTCTGGGTAGAGGACCTGCGCCGTTCGTGAGAGCCGCGAAGGTAGCTCCTCCGCCGCCCCCAGTGTTCTGCAATTTCCGTGATCACCAGGGCTGGCCGTCCCCGAATGACCAGTCCTCCTTTTCGACGAAAACCATGTTGATCATGATATCGTCGGGGCGGACCGACAGCTTGGCTTGGAGTTCGTCGGCGACGAACCGATAGAAGGCGAACTTCGTATCCTTCTTGTTGCCGACGGTGCTGGTGACCTGGATCAGGATGAAGTCGGGCGACCGGTTGAAGTCGAGAAATGTCGGATCATAGATCAGGTTGTCCGCGGTGTGCTCGCCGACGACCACGAAGCGGTCGCCATCGGGCGCCTCAAGGACATCGACGATGCCGCGATAGACGATGTCCGCCACAGCGGCGCGATATTCCGGGCTCTTGCCCTGGATGAGATCGATGCGTGCGAAAGGCATGATAGTCTCCTTTGGTTGGGTTGGGTTTGAACGGCCGCCGGGATCGTCGGCCGAACATTCATGCGCGGCTGTCGAGCTCGGCGACTCCGCTGTTCCGATCGGCATAGGCTGCGAGGAACGTCGCCCGCGTCTGCCAGCGCTTGAAGAAGGCATCGATGTGCTCGAAGCGCTCGTCGAGCGGCGTGGCGTTGACTGGGAACTTCGAGAAGGCGATCGCTGTTGCCAGCGTGATGTCCGAGAAGGTCGGCTCGTCGCCACCCAGCAGCCACGAGCGGCCGTCCGAGAGATGCCGGTCGACGAGCCCGGCGTGCGTCAGCGCTACCTTGCGTGAATGCTCACCCCAGGCGGGGTTGTGAGTTAACTCGAGCTTCGGGCCGAGACCCTGATGAAGAACGTGGAATGCAGTGACGATCGGATATAGAATGTGAACCCACACCCGATTGTCCCACATCTGGTCGAGGCCGCGCTCTTGCGGCGTCGCACCCATGATCTTGCGGCCCTCGAACGTGTCGTCGAGGTAACGCGCGATGGCGGACGTCTCGCTGAGGAAGGATCCATCGGCGAGCGCGAGGGTCGGCGTTTCGCCCCAAGCGTTCATTTTCAGGTGCTGCCAGCCACGCTGCTCGCCGACTGGCGTCATGTCGTAAACTGTCTCGGCAAAATGATCGGTGATGCCCTTCTCGTGCATGAAGATCCGCAAGCGCTGCGGGTTGGGGAAGGCGGAGGGAGAGGTGAAGAGCTTCAGCTTGTCGGTCATGGGATGTCTCGCTTCCATCTGGCTAGCCACCTGCCTGCCAGATGACAGGTGGCTAATTACAAGTCGAATCTTGCAACGTCAACCCCTGTCTGCCATATGGCAGGTGGAGGTTTGAAAATGGCAGCGACGATGAAAGAGAATGCGCGCGAAGCGATTATGCTGGCAGCGCGAGAGGCAGCGATGGCTCGGGGGTATGGCGGCATTAATTTCCGCGATATTGCCGCGACCGTCGGCATCAAGGCGGCCAGCATCAATTATTACTTCGCCAACAAGGCGCTTCTCGGTGAGGCTGTCGCACGCCGCTACTGGGAGGACATATCTCGCGACCTGCACGCGATCTCGGCCAATGCCGACACGCCATTGAACGCCCTCCGGCAGTACCCCGGAGTATTTCGCGCGTCGCTGGCTCGCGATAATCGCATCTGCCTGAGCAGCTTTATGGCCGCAGAATTTGACGAGTTGCCGGAGCCGGTGCTGAAAGAGGTCCAGGCTTTTGCCGATGTCAACGTGGCTTGGTTGAGCAGGGAACTCGTCGCCGCAAAGGTGGTCGGCCCGGACGAGAGCGAGGGGAGAGCCCGCGCAATCTATGCAGCAGTTGCCGGGGCGCAGATCGTTGCCCGGAGCCGCTCGAACATAGCGCTCTTCGACACGCTGATTGAAAGCTATAGGTCAGCCGGGCTTTTGCCAGCCTAGTCGTTGCGTACGATTTCGCATGCGACCAAAGCAATCGCCTGACCGGACGGCGCTGGGAGCGGCTTCGCACGGGAGCAGCCACTTTCGTCTGTTTACGGGAACGACGGGTACTCCCCCTTTCGGCCTCTTCATGCGCTCGACACCGACCCTGCAAAGCGCCCGTCAGTCCACATGAACATGGTGTAATCGCGGGGCGCGCTGCCACACAGCACGATCGGTGCTGATGCAGGTGGTTGTTCCCCGGTATGATGAAGAACGGGCTCTCGATTGGTGACCGGGCCCAGCATCAGCGGAGAAC
>NZ_LR732499.1 GCF_902506425.1 Novosphingobium sp. 9U
GTCGATCGCCTTGGCAGTCACCAAACGCTCCCGGAAAAGCCACACCTTGGTTGCATCCGGCACCGTCGTCCAGGCCAAGACCCAGGAAACGCTGCAACGAGAGCCGGTCCTTGATCCGGAACCCGGTCGCATCGTCTGACAGCGAGTAGAGCGCCTGGAGCACCAGGATTTAAACACCAGCACTGGGTCGAACGGCGAGCGTCCCTTTGCCGCGAGGGCTACGACGCAGCGCGGCGACCAACGGTCCGCGGAAAAACTCGAAGTCGACCAACCCTGCCAATAACTCCAGCGAATCTCCTGCAGCGCTCAGCGCGTCGTGCCGGTTCAAGGGATGGAAACCACGCTGTCATGCCATCAGCGCCTCCGCTGTCGCGCCGACGCAGTGAATCAGCCCAAGCCGCTAGGCGCCAGCGGTCTTTTGAGGCGTCCAGTTGGCTTGATGCCAATTGACCCATCAAGCAGATTCGTGGTCTTCAGCCCTATAATGGCAACAAATTGGTAGCACATCGGCAGCTTGCGGCGCACAATCCAAGTGGCCGCCTGGTGAGAGCACGACGGATATATGGTATGGCCCACTCTGCCATGCATGGCGGTTAGCGACTGGTTATTGTCGAAACGCCAGAAGAGGGCTCAAGACATAATTCTTGCAAGGTTTTTTGGCTATCCGATTTCCGTGGCCAGCGAGGGGCGGATATATGCGAAAAGCAGAAGATGCGCTCGTGGCATCGAACGTCATGGGCAGGAGCGATCATCTTCCCGCATTGGACGGGATTAGAGGCTTGGCGGCACTGCTAGTTGTGCTCGCACATCTACCTAAAATCGGCCTTGCATCGGCGCCAGCCCCGCTTAGCGGCCCATTGGGCGTGATGCTGTTCTTCATTCTAAGCGGCTTTCTAATGGGTCATTTGTACCTTGCTAAGCCGTTCGACAAGGCATCCTGTAGTCACTACCTTGCCGCTCGCGCTGCAAGGGTCCTGCCTCTTTACTATTTAGTGGTGGTAGGTTGCTTTATACTGTCACATTTGATCGGCGAGGACTTCGCGTTTTATATTTCGGATAAGCGAATACTTTATCTCATGTTGCTGTCAGGACATGACTACGTTTTCTGGTCAATCCCTCCCGAAGTTCAGTTCTACTTTGTCTTTCTGCTTCTGTGGGGACTGGGGCAGCGCGGTCGCTTGGTGGCCTGGCTGCCGGTTGCTGCCTTTCTAGTATCGGTCCTATTTGTCCTTCGACCCGTGTTTCCTGGGATTTCGGCCCTCGGGCAGTTGCAGATCTTCCTCACGGGAGTAGCTTTTGCGGCGCTCCGTCGCGTCGTTGTAACACGGATCTCTCCGAGCGCAGCGTTGGTGGTGCAGATTGGCGGTCTAATCGCCTGTTTGTTGATAATCGGGGGGATCCTCCCAATTCATAGCTTGTTAAAGGGAGTGGGCCGGTCCAAGGATGACGTTGCCTATGCGAGTTTACCGCTTGCACTTGCGGTAGGCAGCGTGCTGCTGGCGTACACGGTGGACACCCGCTTCGCACGAGCGCTCTTCGCCAATCGGGTCGCGCAACAACTCGGGGCATGGAGCTTTGGGATCTACCTCCTTCACTGGCCCATCATGTATGCGGTTCACCAGATGCTAGCAGGGTTCCTGATCCCGCAGATCGCGGTCGGAATGTTAGGTCTGACAGTGACGATTGGCGCGGCTGCTACGGCATATTACCTCTACGAGATGCCCATGCAGAAGGTTCTTCGGCCTCGACTAGCTCGCCTACTGGATCGTTCTTTCGCAATCGGGAACGGGCCAGTAGGGTCAACGTCAACGCTCTAAGCCGCTGAGCAAGGAAACGGTAGTCGTTCGCAAACAGCTCAGTCTCTGCTACAGGCTTTGCCATTCCATTCACAGGGGTGTCGGATCTTGATCGACCACAAGCGGGTAAGCGTAATTGTGCCGGTATGGAACAACGCAGCACAGCTGCTACGCTGCATAAGGGCGTTGCAAGACCAAGAATATCCTCAGCATCTCTACGAGGTAGTGGTTGTGGACAACGGATCTACGGACGATACGGCAGTTCGAGCTCGTGAGACGGGAGTGCGCGTGCTTGAGCAGCCCAAGCCAGGGTCATACGCCGCCCGCAACTTGGCTATTGCCGAGACTCACAGTCAATTTCTCGCCTTTACCGATTCTGACTGCGTTCCGGACTCTCGGTGGCTATCGACTGCTATGGCACGGGCTGAGCGTGAGAGCCGCCTAGGTGTGGTAGCGGGACGCATCGTGCTCTTTGATGACGATGCAGACGGTAGTAGCTGGGCACGCAGCTATGAGGCACTGGTCGCCTTTCCGCAGCACCAAGCAAGTGAAGGGACCTGCGCAACTGCCAACTGGCTGAGCCCGCGCAGCGCTATCGTTGAGGCTGGCGGGTTCGACGAAACCGTTAAATCAGGCGGTGACCACCATATGGGTATCCGCCTACGCAATTCCGGACTAAAGCTGGTCTACGAACCCGACATGATCGTCCACCACCCGACGCGGGCTAGCTTCGATGCGCTGCTTGCCAAGAGGCGACGCCTAACCGGCGGTCATTGGGACCGCACAACGGGTCCGATGCGCCTGCCCCGGGCTGTAGCACGCAATCTTGTGGAAACTGGTCGGCGCGGCAAGAAGATCCTCGTCGCACGCGATGCTCCACTAAGCGAACGGTTGAAGGCAGAAGCGATTCTTGTCGCACTGGGTGTGGCGGATGTTGGGGAATACATCCGCCTGGGGCTGGGCGGCAGCACCGTACGCTGAATCACAATGGGAGCACTGGTTATGGCCACAACAATTCCCTGTGGCATCGGCCGAGGCGGGGCATGGCCCGCCTCTCCTCGACAGGCTGCCGCAGGAGCGGCTGTGCAGCGCCTGGCGATCGTCACCGTTGTCGCCGGTGTCATGTACAATGCGCTGCTTGCTATACTAGCAGCGCACGGTGTGGCGATGAACGTAACAGTCGTAATTGCCTGCGAGATCCTGATTCTTCTAACAGCACTCGGGGCATCGGCAATGGGAGGGGCGCGGCGCAGCGACGCCCTGCCGTTGGGCTACATCTATTTCTCTGCCACGCTGACGCTGGTGATGTCGCTGGCACAGACGAGATTAGCAATAGATGGATTACGAAACGTACTCATCATTGCCGGCTTTACACTGCTCGGCGGCCGCGTGAACGAACGAACGGTACGCACTGTTTTCACGGTCTGCTCTGCAGTGATGCTGCTCGTATTAATCTGGGAGATTTCTGCGCTGGAGTCCTATGCGGCTACCTTTCGCCCAGCGGACTATCTTGCCGCAACCCGCGGCTACGCGGTTCAGGAGTTCTACGAAGATGTTGGGCTCAGCATCGGAACTATCGCGTATAGTAGCCGTTTTTCTTTTGGCATTTTTACCGGGCCGCGAACATCGTCAATCATGCTAGAGCAGGTCGGCATAAACTGCTTTGCAATCACATTAATGATCTATTCCTCCTCTTTGTGGTCTCGTCTTTCTATCATGGAGAAAATTCTATTAGCCTCCACGATTGTTCTCATAATATTATCTAATAATGCGAGGATGGCATCCTTAATTTTACCCGTTATTATAATTGGATACTTCGTCTTCCCTCGACTCCCCCGGTATCTTAACCTTGCAATCCCAGTGGTCCTTCTGGCTGCCATGCTGCTAGTCTTCCAGTTTCACCCCGTGCGTATCGGCGATGACCTGATTGGCCGTCTGGGCGTCACGTACAAGTTCCTGTCGCGGTTAACTCCGCAAGACCTCCTCGCTGGTAACCCTCGCTTGCTAACCAGAGCATTCGACACGGGCTACGGTTATACCATTGCGGCAAACACGATCTTTGGGGCGTTCGCCTACTGGACGTACCTGACCTTTGTTGTCCCGCAAGACAGCGCTGCGAAACGTCGTACTGCTTGGTCGATGAACACATATATCTACCTCTGGCTTATGGTCGGCGGAACTGCATCTTTTTCGATGAAGACGGCATCGCTGCTTTGGTTTCTTGTTGGCTTCATACGTGTCTCGCCCGGTGATAGCGATGATGTACACAGGGTGCTGCCTAAACGGCTGTGAGTGGTTCCACGCCGACAGATGAGTTCGAAATAGACCTTGGTGCGCTCATCGTAGTCGCGCTGAGAACCACATAAACAGTGCCCGCAGTCCCTGGACTAGGAAGCATCGCCGATGGCTGGCAGCCCAAGGCTTCGATCATCCTACCCGCCAAAATGGCTTCGAAGAGATGCGGCTACACGTGAGTAAAATCGACGACGCGCGCGCCCAAGCGGTCCCATATCGCCGGGCGGTCGATCTGATCAGTGCCGGAATGGCGAGTATCGAGCATAAACTCGGCTTCGGTCAGGCGAAGCGGGTCATTCTGCTCGATGAAGATCGTCGGACCTACTGCATTGGGCGGCAGTTCGACCGCCAACATCGCGAGGCGGCGCACGGTTACCCTAATTTGCCGCAGCAGACCCTGGCCCCGAACAGCTCGCTCTACAAAGATGTAATTCAGCGCCACAGCTGCTCTAGGCCATCCAGGCCGCTCCGGCATGGCAGTCACCAATGAATTCGCTCCGCTCAGCAGCGTGCCAACCTCATCCTCCAGGACTGCTACAAGTTCTCGGTGCTTGCGTCCGAACGCTAGACAGTGCGTTTCATTCATACTCCTTGCGCCAGTGATAATAGCTTTGCTCGATAACCGCGATCCGCCGACACGCATCCACCGTCGTCCCGCCTTGCGCCAAAACGATCTCAGCTTCACGTAGCTTCCCGATAATCTCTTCCGGCTTGTGCCTCTGCCCTTTTCTAAACTCCGCATGATCCAAAATAACAGAGATTTCGGACCACTCAGAAGGGGGCAGATCAGTTACCTGGCAGGACCATCAGTGCACACTCGTACATGCGAGACTTTTCACCCATAAGGGAAAGGGAGCGAAACAACCGCAGGCTGGCGGGTGCTGCCGCGCAGCGGAGTGCAACTTCCGAGAGGACAGCGAGAAGCACGCGCTGATGATAGGCGTTTGAGGCTAGTCTGCAATGCAGCATCTCTGTTACGAGTTGCCGTTCGCGCGCTATGACTTTCGTCGTCGGACACTCATAGCATCGCGCTCGGCTAGCCTGGCCTCTCACGCGTCGCTTCGTGTTAGTGGCGAGTTCCCGTGATGATGGCACCGATCGGGTCGGCGGGTGCTCTGACCTTGTGAGGCTTCGATTGACTTTTGCGTGCTTGCGCTTGCGCGGTGCGCTTAGGAAGCTCTTGTTTTTGATGCCTCGATTTAAACAACGGGTCCCTACCAAAACGTACCGAGGTCTTTTCGGGTCGTACGAACGTCGAAAGAGTGGAGAGTTGCGCATCGGCTAATGCTGAATTTACCGCGATCGTCCCGGCTACGGATAGGAAGCCGATCTTGATGAGCTTCCTGTAGTCTTTAATGATGAACATAGATCAACCTCGTCGCCCGGACTGCTACAAAGGATGTTGAACATACCGTCGCCGTCTCGGCAAGCTACATGTATGACTCGGTTCAACGATTAGCTTGCCTACGTGTGATCCGCTGGTCTTGGTTGAAGAGATGCGGCCAACTTAGCCGACAAGAGCAGCGACCGCTTGCAGCGAAACGGCGGGAGAGTTATCCGGAAACCGTAGACCGAATGTGCCCGACCTATATCACAGGTCTGATTGGGCCAAGGGTCGCAGGAGCATCCAACCTATGGCAGCTCACTCCAGTGCGAAAACCTACGACTTGCTGCATCTTTGATCGGGGGCGGGCTGTGGGACAGCGCCTACCCCTTCTTGCCGTCCGCGGATCCTTGCTCAGGCGGGTCGGAAAAAGAGTTCAGCGTGTTAAATGCATGAGTTCTCGTCGCAGGGCCTATCATGCAGATCGGCACCCTGTTGGACCTCGGCAGGCGTGACAGCCGGCTAGTAGACGGGGAAAGCTCCCAAACGGCGTCAGTCTTCGAGAGCCAAATAGTACCGCGTGTGGTTGAGGGTGCCTTACTTGCGCAGAGCTCCCAGTTCGCCCAGCTCGGCAAGGTCGTGCGCGGCCGTTGCCATAGCGGCATCGGTGATGGTTCGGTAATTGCCCAAAGTTCTCAATTCCTTCGGCAAACAACGTACGCATCCGATAGCGGCCGTGGTTGACGTGTAGCGGCGAGCGCGCTTGCGTTTAGCCTCGGTCGAGGAACGCCTCGAAGCCTTCGTCAGCCAACGCTCGTCGGAACGCTGCATTGGCGTCGCGATCGGTTTCTGCCGTCCTTTGCCGCCGGCCATACGAACCGACCTTTCTCGAGGCGTTTGGCGTACAGGGACATGCCGATGCCGTCATGCCACAGGATCTTGCAAAGCGATCCGCTCCGCCCACGAAAGACATACAGATCGCCGGCATGATCGTCCTTCTTGAGGCACTGCTGGACCTTGAGGGCCAGTGAACGCATGCCTCGGCGCAGAGATGGAAGACTAACTCGACGCTGCTCTACAGTGTAGCTGCCGAGTAGCAGCGCCTAAGAGCGTATAGGAACGCAGCTGCCGGTACCGCCGGCCCCAGAACGGCTTCTCGGCCATCGCCGCCTTCCGGTTCCGCTTCGCTCCACCTCCAGGCGCCAATGGCAACGCAGACGACAATGCACTAACAATCATCACGGACCACTCAGTGGGGGCCGGCCAAGACCACAGCGTAGATGCCAACACCTATCATTGCCCACAATGCCGAGGTCGCGCCGACGATGATGGCTAGGCGCTGACGGATCGGCAGCTTTTTGTCTGAAGAAACCTGATGGTAGTTGTTAACGAGCATGTTCTGCAGATGCCGCGCGTGAGTAGCGCTGGAGCCTGATGCGGATAGGCGCTCCTGGGCTTGCTCCAGTTGCGCGAGCCCGGCGTTATACTCCTCCTCCTCGTCGAAGTCGGAGACCTTCAGCTTAAAGGCTTGCGGCATAAGAACTCTCCTGTGGATCGATCTTGTGGCGTGCGCAGCTTTCGAGAGAATGGAAGCGCATAGTAAACCAGGTATTACTGGCGCAGTGCTTGTCACAGAGCCCAGTTAGCGCGCAGAAAAGCGCCTGCAAACGGACAGAGCTACGGTAGCAAGTGGCTGAAGGTCTGCCTGGTTGTCCTGCATTCTGCGCGGTGCTTCATTCGATGCTGCAGTGGGAGGTTCGATGTCTGAACCGTGAAGATTCCCATTAACGCTGAGATGTGATTTAAGACATCACCATGCCTGAGCTCGCCAGGCGTCTAGTAGCGACGACTCAGCTGTAGCTCACTCCACATCAACGCGCTTCCTCGGGCGTTACCGAGCAGCCTTAACGAAGGATTCCCTAGCGAGAAAACTCACGAGATTGCGCGGATACTAGCTTTGGCTTACACAATGAACGATTTTGCGCTAACATCGGCCATGGCTTAATTCAGTGGGGTTTTGAGTGGCAGGATCGAATGCAGTTGTCTCTCAGATTGGAGATCTCGCTTCAGCCGGCGAGAAGATGATCGAGCGTTTGCGCCGAAAGGCCTTTCTGCCGGACAGCCGCAAGGGACTGACCGTAAGATTCGGCATCGCTGAGGCGGCTCAGCTCCTTGGCTGCTCCACAAACCGGATTCGCATGGCCGAGGATGATGGGCGCCTTCCCCCTCCTCCGGCGGGAGAGAACGGGCGCCGGCTCGGCTATTCGGTTATGGAATTGCTCCACATGCGCAAGGTGCTGCGCGCCTCCCCTGCTCGCGCTTCTATCGATGTGCCAGCGATTATCGCGGTTCAAAATTTCAAAGGCGGCGTCGGCAAATCCACCGTGACGACCCACTTGGCTCATTACTTCGGGGTGCAGGGATACCGCGTGCTGGTTGTCGATTGCGACAGCCAGGCAACGACGACCACGCTCTTTGGCTTCAATCCTCATTTCAACGTCACGCGTCGGGAGACGCTCTACCCGTACCTTTCTATTGATCCAACCCAAACGAACCTCCACTATGCAGTCAAGCGCACGCCGTGGCCGAACGTCGATCTCATACCGTCGAACCTTGAATTGTTCGATGTTGAATACGAACTCGCCGCCGCCGGCTCGGACGGACAGTCTGTCCTTGCAGCGCGCTTTCGCAAGCTCAAACAAGGTCTGATGGACCTTGCTAGCGACTACGATATTGTCATCCTCGATCCGCCGCCTGCCCTCGGCACGATCAGCCTAGCAGTCATGCAGGCCGCAAACGCTCTGCTCGTACCGCTGGCCGCAACGACGCCTGACTTTTGCTCGACGGTGCAGTTCCTTTCGATGATGGACCAGGTACTCGAACAACTCACCGGCGCCGGAATCTCGGTAGACTACTCGTTCGTGCGCCTGCTCTGCTCGAAATTCGACGGCAACGATCCGAGCCACGACATGGTCCGCTCGATCATGGAACAGACCTTCGGCCCAGCCCTGCTCCCGGTTCCTATCCTCGACAGTGCCGAGATCAGCCATGCGGCAATGCGAATGATGACAGTCTACGAGCTTGAAAAGCCGATTGGAACGCCACGCACGCACAAGCGCTGTCGCGCCAATCTGGACGAAGCGTTGGGGCAGATAGAGCAACTGGTCCGCACAGGCTGGGGACGCAGCCAGGAGATGGATGAGGAGCTTTTAGTCAATGGCTAATTGGAACTCGCCCGACGGAGGCGCCCGCGCCAGCAGGGGCGCATCCATTTGGATCCACTGTACACCCTCTATGCTCATTGTTTGGTATCGTTTTGTTCCCGAGGTAAGCAATGGCCGGTAAACAACACGATTATCTCGCCGCTCTGCTCTCCGACGATGAAGAAGCGCTCTCACCGTCGTCAGCCGAACCCGAAGTGCGAGCCGAACGCACGCGCGGCACCACGCTTCTTGATCGCGCGAGCGCCCTCGCTCGCGTCGCTAGTGGTGAAGTTCGGCAAGTCACGCAGCTAATGCTCGATCCCTCGAGAGTCCGTGTCTGGACAGGCAATGCGCGCAATTACGCTAATCTCTCCGAAGCTTCCTGTCGCGAACTCATCGATTCAATCGTTGCTGAAGGAGGGCAGAAAGTTCCTGCGGTAGTGCGGCGGATTGAAGGCGACCCACAGCATGACTACGAGGTCATCGCGGGCACACGTCGGCACTGGTCGATATCGTGGCTACGCGCGCATTCATACCCTGACATGCAGTTCGTTGCGCAAGTTGCGCAGCTTGATGACGAGGCCGCTTTTCGCCTTGCCGATCTGGAGAACCGTGCCAGGCTCGACGTGTCTGACCTCGAGCGAGCGCGCAACTATGCCGAGGCTTTGAAGGCGCACTACGGTAATCATCTCACTCGCATGGCGGAACGCCTCAAGCTATCCAAGGGCTGGCTGTCGAAGATGCTAAAGGTTGCGGCAATCCCCGATGTCGTACTCGCCGCATTTGCGTCCCTTCACGACGTGCAGCTTAAGCCCGCTTATGCGTTGGCCCAAGCCCTCGACGACAAGGACCATGCCGTCGCAATCCGCAAGGAGGCAGCGCGGCTTGCGAGGGAACAGACAGTACGCAGAGCCGAGGCTCGCCCCGCCCTGCCCTCGGCCGATGTGCTCAAGGCGCTGCTCGCTGCGCCCACGGCGGATGCGTCAAAATCACAGCCTGTGACCGTAGTGCTTCAGCGTACCGGACGTGCCGTTGTCACGCTGCGATCCAGCAATCGCCAAGGCCTAACTGTGCGCCTGCACGCAGGTTCAGGCGCACAATTGGACGAAGTCCTAAATTGTGTGCGCAACCTGCTGTTGCAACTCGATGAGGAAGGCCAAGGATTGCAGCCGTGACTTGCTGGGTTAAATCTGAAACGAACTGCGACATCAGCGATTGCTGTGCCCACCAGCATGTTTCCCCGGGGAAACACAACGCATGTGTTTCCCCGGGGAAACACAACGCATGACGCAGGGCCGCAAAGCTTCGACAAGTGAGCAGGTTGACCTGCTTCTGCCCTATATTGCTGAACTGCCCTTACGCGATCAGCGCGAGATGATGGAGCGGCCATTCTTCAGCCTCGCCAAGTCGCGACGGGTCAAGCCAATTGACTACACCAGCCCTGACGGCAAGGTGCACGTACACGTCTCCGCGAGCCCAGAATACGGCATGGCGACAATATGGGACGCGGACATTCTAATCTACTGCGCCAGCCAGCTTGCCGATATGGCGCGGCGAGGGGTCAACGACATTCCCCGCAAGCTGAACCTGATGCCATACGACCTGCTTCGAGCAATCGGACGGCCAACTACGGGACGTGCTTACGAGCTGCTTGGGCAGGCACTGGACCGCCTCGTCGCCACCACGATCAAGACCAACTTGCGCGCCGAAAATCGGCGTGAGGCGACGTTCTCATGGCTCGATGGCTGGACGCAGTTGGTCGACGAAAAGACCGAACGTTCACGAGGTATGACGATCGAGCTTTCGAGTTGGTTCTGGGAGGGCGTGATGATGAAGGGCGGTGTGCTCTCGATCGATCGCGCCTATTTCAACATCACTGGTGGACGCGAGCGTTGGCTGTATCGTGTCGCCAGGAAGCACGCAGGCGGGGCGGGGCAGGGAGGCTTCGCTATCTCGATGCCCGTCCTATTTGAGAAATCCGGAGCGGAAGGCGAATACCGGCGTTTCAAGTTCGAAATGCTCAAGTTAGCCGCCAAGGACGATCTACCTGGCTATAGTTTGGAAGTTGAAAAGGCCAAAGACGGCGAGCCAATGATCCGCATGCGAAGGATGGACGGTAAAGGCGGGGCCGAGATCGGGCTGCCAAACGCCCCCCAAAGCGACGAACAGAACTTACTGGAAGGTTTTGGTCCCCAGAGAAGAGAGAGAACCACCAGCTCAAACGACGCGTACATTCCGCAGTCCGGCGCCAAGCAGGCTGACGGTGTTTCCCCAGGGAAACACCCTGCAGTTGTCGATGCGCGTAAACTCATTCGATCAACGATCGCTGGCCTTTCAGAGGCTGCGACGCGCGGCTTTATGACTGACGAAACGATCGACTTGCTACGGCGTGAGTGTCCCGGGTGGGATCTCCATGCCCTCCACGCCGACTTCGAACGCTGGGTCGTCAGCAACCCCGATCGCTCGCCGGCAGACTGGCAGCGTGCGTTCATCGGGTGGGTAAAGCGGCATCACAGTAACAATGGCCATCTACTTCGCAGCTAGCGGCGTTCCCGAAATGTCGTCGCTGTGCAACGTTTGCTACAAGGCAAACATGAGCTCCACCCATCATGTGGAAGATTGAACGTGGTTTGGAGACGAAGGGCAAAAAATGGCTCAACTCCTAATGGTCGACTCCAAGTTTCGACACTTTAGGAACCGCCAACCCGCGATGATCGGTCTAACGGGAACGCACGGACGATCCATCAGGAACATGTCCGTCGGCATTTCAGGAACGGTAGGCCGATCTATCAGGAACAGGTCGAACATCTAAATCACGGAATAGATCTGGGTTTTTGCTGCTCGCCGGCTCAGTAACCTTGTAACAGAATCCGTAAAACAATCTAACCGCACGAAAGTATTCTAGTTCGCCGGATTTTGAAGAAGGTGATCTGAACTGCGCCTGCGCATGCTGGCTTTGTGCTGGATGCCCTTTGAGCAGGCGCAAGAAGAAAACGCATGTTCGCAGCCAACCTCGGCCACTCGGCAGCACAGCCGGGTGGCCTTCTTCCGCTTCTCGACGAGACGCTGGACACGCTAGTAGCCGGTCTTGCTCCCCTACATCCTTTGCAACCGCCTCAGTCGTGATACCTGCAAGCGTTACGATCACCTGCAGACCGGCAGCGGTCTACGGTAATAACGGGCCAGTTTGGTGCGCGGGAGGTCCGCATCTGCCTCGCCGGCATCGCAGCATGCAAAATGGATGGTACAGGCCAGGCCAACGGCATCGTCCTGCAGTCTTTGCTCAGCGGTCCCGTGAAGCACTGGTCAAGCCGATAGGACAAAACCAGAGGGCCACATTCTCGCGCATGGGCCTGCCATGCGGTGCCAATCAGAGGGACCGAAAAAGGCATGTCAACTGCGGCTTGATGCGCATCGCCCCGCGGCGGTGATCTGTCTCACGCTGTGCGCGGCGGCTCGGCGCTAAATTGGCAGCATTAGCGGTGTCAGCATCGATGCTAGAACCGGACGGGTTGGTTTCATAAGGGGACACCGCTCCAAGCTCCGTATGGCAGGTTGGCACCGGGAGCCATCCGCTGTTATTCTTCAGTAGCAACCACAACGAGGTTTAGCGTGCGACGCCTACTTATCATTGCGATCATCACGATCGCTGCTATCCCTCTGGAAGGTGACTACTGGCGTCCGTTCCTTGCGATCGCTGCCGCTGTGATCGGCCTCATCGAGGTACAAGCAGTGCTTGACCGGCGTAGGGTACGAAGGATGCGGGAAAGAACATCGAGGGCGGAGTAACTAGCTCCGCTGCGATAGATTAGGAGATCGCATGACCCCGCCACTCGAAAGCGCTGCGCGCGCGCTCTGCAAGCTTGATGGGCACCCTCACAATGCGGAGATGAACGGGATAACCCTATGGCAGGACTATCTGCCAAAGGCGCGCGCGGTGTTGCTGTCCGTCCGAGAGCCAAGCGGTGCAATGCTCGCCGCAGCCGACGCATTGCCTTGCTCTGTCGATACAGCTGCACGCTGGAAGGCCATGGTCGACGCAGCCCTGTCCTAATGACATCCCGCCCACGCGAACAGCCTTTTATCGTGTTCCTGATCGTAGCTGTGATGCTGCTCTATGGCGTCAAAGGATGCACCGGCTAGGGCCAACACCGCGCCGATAGAAACTGGCGGAATTGCACCGAAGCGGCGGTCGACAGGTAGGCGCATGATTGCAGACCACGGCAGCTGCAAAACCTTAGCTCGGGCCTCCGGATTGCGCCGCACTTGCACAAGTCGATCGACCGCAAAACGGCGCATTGGCTTTGGTGCGCACGCGCGCAGCTGTAATTGGATGTAATGGCGTGTGTCCGGCCCCGACTGAGTCCTCCGTGATGATTGTTAGTGCATTGTCGCCTGCGTTTTTGAGTCGTAGACCGGCCAACTTAGAAACAGGTCCGCACGAGCCCGGTATCTCCGACCTTTCAGGCCGGAGCGGAGATGCCGTGCGCTAACACGACAACCGACAAGAATCGAAGCCCATAACCCGGTCCGCGGGAGTGATATGTTCCTTCATGCGATCGCAACCATCGTGTGGCAGTCGCCGCGGTACACGTTGAGGCTTGAGCTCCACTTAGATGCAAGGAAAGACCCTAACGATGTCCGACAACCAGTTTCGCAAGCCCGTCAAGAAAGCCGTTTTTCCTGTTGCTGGTCTGGGCACGCGATTTCTTCCCGCGACCAAGGCCATTCCCAAGGAACTGCTGCCGATCGTCGATCGCCCGCTTATCCAGTATGCGGTGGACGAAGCGCGGGAGGCGGGTATCGAGGAGTTCGTCTTCGTCACCGGCCGCGGCAAGACCGCAATCGTCGAGCACTTCGACACCGCCTTCGAGCTGGAGGCAACCATAACCGGGCGCGGCAAGTCCTTGGAGCCGCTCGAATCGACGCGGATGAAGCCGGGCAATCTCACCACCGTGCGCCAGCAGGTGCCGCTCGGCCTAGGCCATGCGGTGTGGTGCGCCCGCGCCGTTGTCGGCGACGATCCCTTTGCGATCTTCCTGCCCGACGAGCTGATGTACGGCTCGCCCGGCTGCATGGCCCAGATGATCGAGGCCTACAACGAGGTGGGCGGCAACCTGATCTCGGTGCTCGAAGTGCCGCGCGAGGAGGTCTCCAGCTACGGCGTGATCGCGCCCGGCGAAAGCCGCGGTGCCCTGACCGAGGTCAAGGGCTTGGTCGAGAAGCCCAAGGTGGACGAAGCGCCTTCCAACCTGATCGTCTCGGGCCGCTACATTCTCCAGCCCGAAGTCATGGGTCTGCTCGCCACGCAGGACAAAGGCGCAGGCGGGGAAATCCAGCTGACCGATTCGATGGCCAAGCTGATCGACACTCAGCCCTTCCACGCGGTGACCTTCCAGGGCCGGCGGTTCGACTGCGGCTCAAAGCTCGGCTTCGTCGAGGCGACCCTCGCCATCGCTCTCGACCGGCCCGACATGGGCGCGGACGTGCGCAAGATCGCGATCAAGCTGCTGGGGTAGGTCGGTCTGGGCTCATACCGGTGCCGGTGTCAGCTAATGAGACCTGTGCGCGGGTGGTTGTAGACACGCAGGTTGATCACTGATTCAATGGGTTTTCCCAAGAGGAGAGCAGGCGTTGGCGCAGCGTTCGGTAGGGGCGCTTCTTGATCCGCTTTACCCAGCAGCTAAAGCCGAGCCGGCCTGGCCGCCTTTGGCCATGTTCAGGGCGCTGCTGCTATCGATCTGGTACGAGGAAGTCTCGGTAACCTCGGCCAACATCAACGACGGCAAGGCGGGCCCTGGAGCCTTGCCCGATAATCCCGGGAGGTATTTGCCAACAATGCCTACCGCGGTGCTCACTTTTGCAATGCAGTCCTGGCAAAAGGCGGCGTCCCCCGGATCGTCGCGACCGGAAATGTGGGGACGCGACGAGCAGGAAACGCTGCGTAAGCTTCACGAGCGGAATCAACCCAACCATCGCGTACGCGGCCGGATCGAAAAGATCTTCGGAACGTGGAAGCGCCCCTACGGCCTGCGCCTAATGCGATGGCGAGGCCTCCCCAAAGCTGCCGCCCAGGTCCACCTCACCGCCATCGCCTACAACCTCAAGCGCACGATGAACATTCTCGCTGCTTCCTGAGAGGCGACGACAACGGCTACACACACCCCAGGAATCCTTTCCAGCGATTTACAATCACCCGCGCACAGGTCTCATAAGTGTCGAGCCATGGTGCCCACTTGTTCTTTGAGTCGACAGGCAGCTATGGTCCGCGGCGGGCAGCAAACATCAACGGCAGGGCGCTCCGCTTCATTCGCGAAGGCAAGGCCGGTGGCTTCCCTAATTAAAGGTTGGCAGCACGTCGTTAGATATGACGACGCAGCTCGTACTCGTGCTTATAATGATCTAGGGTGGAGATGGTTGTGGAGATTTAAGGCTATTCCGACGGAATCGGCTAATTGGGACCCGAGCGCTGCGCTTGAAGCAGCACGCGCGATGCTGACCGTAGATACTAAGAATTTGAAGGCGTTGCAGGTCTCGGCTGCCGCATCACGCCAACTATGCAAGCTTGAGCAAGCGGAACGTTTCGAAAGAACCTTGGTAGAAAGTCTACGTGCGGTTCCAGCCATTGCCGCCGCTAATGAAGCGCTGAGCAGCGGTGAGCCGACGAAAGCCGAGCAAATTCTATCTGGTCACTTAGCAAGGTTTCCAAACGATGCAGTCGCGCTAGGTATGCTAGCAGATGTGGCGTTGCTCGCGGGGCGAGCGATCGATGCGGAAGCGCTGCTGCTGCGTGCGTTAGCATGTATTCCGAGTTACTTGCTAGGTCGGAAGAAGCTTGCTCGTCTGTTGCAGCGCCAGAACCGTTGGCAGGAGGCGATTGCTCTAGTTGACGCTGCGCTGCCGTCTTGCATCTGGGGGCCCGAGCTCTTGCACCTCAAATCGGCGCTACTTGGCCAAATCGGGCGGAACGAGGAAGCGGCTCTGGCGAACGCGCAATGCATCTCGTTAGGGCCAGATCGAGCAGTTCCCTGGCTCAGCCAAGCGCGGCTCTTGGCGCAGGTCGGAAGAAAAGCGGAGGGCTGCGAGGCGGCGCGCAAAGCTATTGCCCTCAAGCCTGACTTTGGGGCCGCATGGTGGACGCTGGCTGATCTTGACCCTGCCAGCCTAACTGACGCGGACATTAGCCAGATGACCGCCATTGGCGACCGCGCCGCAGTGAACGATGATTTCGTTACTCCAATACACTTCGCGCTAGGGCGTGCCTGGGAGAGGAGAGGTGACGGCGCGAGATCTTTTGCGTGCTACTCGCGTGGCCACACCTTGCGCCGCCATCGCTTCCCATACGATGCTCGGGCCTTCTCGGGCTCGGTAAGTAGCTATTTCAAGTCAGTAGATACTGCCTTCTTCGGGGAACGCGACAGGCTTGGTTTGACGAGTGACGCACCTATCTTCATCGTCGGCATGCACCGTTCAGGGTCTACCCTTGTGGAGCAGATCCTTGCGAGCCATCCAGACGTAGAAGGACTGGCGGAACTGCCTTTGGTAGAGCAGATTGCACATGGCTTAGGCGCTCGGCGAGAGCACCCTCTGCCGCCCCAAGTCCTTGCAACCCTTGGTCCAGAGCGGGCCCAAGCACTCGGCGAAACGTATATGGCCGGAGTGCATCCCTACCGGCGAAGCGATCGACCTCGATTTACCGACAAGATGCCTGGGAATTGGCGTCACCTTGCCTTGATTCGCCTGATACTTCCCCATGCCCGGATCATCGAAGTGCGGCGTGATCCTCTCGATTGCTGCGTCTCAAACTTCTGCCGCTATTACGCTCACGGTCAGGGTCACGCCGATGCTCTCGCTGACTTGGGCCGCTATTACCGTGACTATGTAGCTTTCATGGATTGGTGTGGCGAG
The DNA here is from genome assembly GCF_902506425.1 of Novosphingobium sp. 9U. Classification (NCBI taxonomy): domain Bacteria; kingdom Pseudomonadati; phylum Pseudomonadota; class Alphaproteobacteria; order Sphingomonadales; family Sphingomonadaceae; genus Novosphingobium; species Novosphingobium sp. 9U. Next base: position 16,527 of record NZ_LR732499.1, read on the forward strand.
GTGCTTCCACAGAAAGTCCACCGCGTCCGATATGAGCGGCTCGTCGAAGATCCCGAAGGTGAGGTACGTAGGCTACTCGATGCCTGCGCCCTGCCGTTTGACCCTCGCTGCTTGCGCTTTTTTGATACCGAACGGCCGGTGCGCACTCCCAGTGCGCAACAGGTGCGTAGGCCGATCAACAACGAGGGGATCGGCCGGGCTCACCTGTTCGCGCCGTGGCTCGCGCCATTGGAAGAGGCGCTTGGACCACTGCTCCCAGCGCCCTCCAGCTCTGTTAAGCGACGATGAGATCGCCGATGCCCGCGGTCGATCCCGCAAGACTGTAGACGAAGTAGTCGGTCCCGCTCTTGCTCACCAATCCATCAAATTCGAGCTTCAGATTGGCGTTGAAGTTGATTGTGCCCTCATTCTCTCCGAGCTGTAATAGGCCGTCCGCGCCCAGGTTGATCAGGTTGTCTCCATTGCCGTCGGCGAGCTTGACGGTGGTGACAAGGATGTCGCGCTTGCTAAACCCGGAGATCGTGTCGTTGCCAGTCGCCGCGGCACCGGCGACGTCGAAAAATAGCACGGTACGCGTTGAGCTGCTTCCGCTGCCATTCAGCAGGTCATTGCTGACGCTGCCTTCTCGAACGGTGTGGCCACTCCCAGCAACAGGGCGAACCCGCGCGTCGGCGTAGAAATATTCACCGGCCGAACTACCCAAATAGCGTAAACCGTTCGAAAACGATGCACCATCAAGAGTGACCTGATCCTTGTCAGTCGAGTCTAGCTCAAGCGCGTGGTTCTTGGACCAAGTAACTAGGCCGTCGGCGTTGCGATCCGCAATCGCCGTTTGAGTGACTAGAGCATCCGTCCGGCCGAAGTCTGTGATCCGATCAGCGCCAGTGTGACCGAGCGTTTTGAAGATGAAGGTGTCCGCGCCGGCATTGCCTGTTAGCACGTTGTTCGTCTGATTACCGATGATCCTGTCGTTGCCTCCGCCCCCGATGGCGTTCTCTATTACCACTCCGTATGCGATAGAAATATTGTCTTTGAAAAGCGGACTTGTGATCCCATAGGCTGCCTTGATTGACTCGTAAAAGGCCGCCGCCTCCGCAGTGCGTGGCGCGAAGTTGAGCACAGCGCGATTGGCGTTGACCTGCTCGAGGGTTAGGAACTTCTCGATCCCGCCGCCAGACGAGAAAGCACCTTCATTTAGATCAATCGTTGATGGCGTGTTCCAACCGGAGAAATCCAGCGTATCATTTCCGCCCGCATCCCAAATCGTGACAATCGGCCGCGGGTTCTTGCCGAAGTCATACGCATCGCGGTTCGCGTTTGAATTGAAACCGTAAACTGTATCGCCTGTCCGCGTTGTGGTGTCTGCACCGTAAATCTCTTGAATTGCCGCAATGTCGTGAACAAGCGGGGTCGCTGCGTATGCGAAGTTCATAAGCGACCAGTCAATGTGCTGAGCTCCTGTCTCGTACGAGTCAAAGTAGCTCATTACACTATACTGGAGCGAGTCTTGGGCGAAAAAGGCATCGGCCTGATATGTGATTGGATCCGGCTCACCGTCGCCGTCGTCGTCGTCGAGTGCATCATAGTCGCCCGGGTGGCTGAGCCCGAGCGCATGGCCGGTCTCGTGGATCATGGTCAGAACCGAGTAGTAGCTGTCTTGCAGAGGAGTGAAGTTGGACGAGACGAAGCCGTCGATCCAGACGTCGCCGCTGATCCGGCCGATCTCGTCGAAGTCAAATTCCTCATAGTAGCTGTCGTAGATATTTCCAAATGGAAGATAAGCATAGGCTTGGGCGCCGCCCGTATCGGTGTTGCCGTAAGCGATGTCGGCATTGAAGGACTTGGTCTCTCGAAATGAGATCCCGATTAGATCATCCCAAAGACCAATTGCCTCGCTCGCTACGACTTTCTGCGCCGTCGTAAAGGGGTTAAAAGTTTCTGGGTTTGCTTCCGAAAAGGCGTCCGTACCAGTCGCACTGACATAGTAGCTGTTGGATAGCTCCTCCTGGTTCAGCCAGAAACCGAAGTTAAGGATGCCATCGTCCAGTTCACCGTAATTGTTTGTATACCAATCCCAGCCCGTGCGGTTCAGATTTTCTGCAATCTGCTCGACGGTCCAGATCGCTTTGTTCGCGTACTTCCCGCCTGCAAGGGGATCAAGAGAGAGCCCAAGCGGGTAGGACGAACCGTGCTCAAGATAACTGCCTCTGATCGGTTCCATGCGCATTCCTCTGTTTAAACGACCAAAGACTTTTTAACGTACGGTAGTGTGGCTCAGTTTGGAGTTTCGATGCGAAGGCAGAGCACGGGTTAAGGTCGCAGCGACAATTCGGCGTAAGTCCTCTGACGAGGCTGCTCGGGCAAGCGCTACTCGCGGAACCGTACGTCTTCCCTGCGAATCATCAATGCTGATCACGCGCTCAACACTGAGTTGAAAATAAGGCAGGCTTTTTACCTCGAACAGTTCGGCATGAATGAGCAGGCTTGAAGGCGAGCGTGCAGCTACAGAGTTGCTATGAAAAAGCTCGACCGGGTAAGGCGACAAGCGCCGCGCCTCTTCAAAAACGATATCGCACAATTTTGTCGGCGCAATCTTCCCGAACGATTCTTCATCACACTTTATCAAGACACGATCCGCAGAACTCCAGATTTCGGAAGGCGTACTCGCAACTCCGTAAACCGACGTCACGATTGCCGTTGCCAAGATGACAAGGCGGCTAACCAGCATCGTCTGTTCATGCACGCGACTCTCGGATCAGCTGCTGCGGCTCAGCGTCCATCAACCGCTGGACTAAGTCAATACATGGTTAAAGTTTAGTTAAGATGGCTTTCCTCTAGCCTTAGGGAGGTGAGCCGAGGCTGAGGCTGACAATTGGAGCGCGCATAACAGCTTGCGAAAGCCGGAGCGAACAGTCAGACCCTGAACAGACATGCAGTGGAGCTCTTGCGGGAGCGTGCGAAGGGAACCTGCAGCGGCGTTGCGAGCTTAGGTAGGAGCAACCCGCGCTCCAAATCTGAGGTTCGCGGATACAGCCAGCGCTTATATGTAGTACATGCTTTTGGACTATGGGTCAGCGGGCCTTGACGCAACCTAGGGTATGGCAACAGACGCGGCCCAAAGCCGCTCAGCTAGACCCAAGCTCCACCTAAAGCGAAAGCCCCTTCCACCGCTAGCGGCCGCGATCCCTCGTGAAAGTGCCTTTAAGAAAGTGGGTATCTTCAGCTGCTTCAAACTGTTGTGGCGAACATACTTGTATGCGTGAGCGTGACCAACGAGAATGACGAGGCCTGTCGAACCATGAACGACTTGGTGATTGCTCTTAAGCGCGCCGCTGTTTTGCTGCGTACAAGAGCAACGCTGGATCCACAAGGAATGCGACCAGTACTGCGGCAATGGAGCTCTGCCTTTCAGGCCGGCTCGGGTCGATCGCATGGTTGCACCCAGCGACGTTCCGATCGCAATGCTTACCGGAGCATGCTTCGCTAGGCTTTTAGAGCTAGCTACCACTCAGAAAAGAGGGATGTGCTCCTGCAAGATAGATGCCATTCTGCGAACCGGCATATGATTCTACATAGCAAATATTATCATCTCGGCTGAGAGTGGGAGAAGATACTCTCCGCCATCATAGACTATGCTTGGCAGCGTTCAAGGTATTCGAGACGCAAGGTTTGCGGATCACAGAACAGATCTCGCACCCCGCGGTGTCGAAAAGCATTCCACCAACGCTGCCAACGATGTTCCTTCGCGTCGTGTCGCATGTGGCAACGCTGACATAGGGCTGCGAGGTTCGCCGGATCATTGTCGGTTGGGTTATGGTTCAGGTGAGCGCAGGCGAGAACCACATATGTGCTGCGGACCTCCTGAAGCAATGCCCCGCCAACTTTGATGACCCTGCCGTGATCGTTTCGCCAGCGATGGGCGAGAGCGTCCCACCACCGGCCGTCGCCGAGGTGAAGGACCTTGCGCATGTGAGGGCGCTTGCAGCGTTCGCAGCGCGATCGAGCGCGGCCGAAGCGGATCGCGTTTGATAGCTGCGGCCAGTCTATCGGGTAGAACCACCGGTTCTCAGAGCGGATCGGCATGGCCCTCTCTGAATCATTTCCGCTGGATTTGAAAGCACTTTGTACCTGGTTTATCCCCGGAGTGTTCCACCGTTGTTCGCACTGGATGACTGCCCCGAGGTCAGGAACCCTTGACCGGTAAGCTGTATTAGAGGAACATATGCGGAACACCCGGGTCAGATTTCATGCCTGTCGCGAACGAGAAAACACAGCCGATCCTCGCGGAATTGCGGCCACTCGTGTCCCCTCTGGTGGCGGAGCATCTCCAGATCGACACGGTACACGCGTACTTATGCGCGGATGTCTTTGGTAAGCCCGAGTCCTACTACGACGGCCATTGCACGTTCATGACGGCGCTTATGCCCGAAATAGCACATCATCTAGACGAAGCAGGGCCGGCTCTCAGCGGTGACTTCGGCTCACTCAAGTCTAACCTGTGCAAGTCCCTCGCGCGACGGCTCGTGCAGGACGTCATCAAACATAACCAGGTTGTGGAGCAAGCTCCGCGCACAGCGTTCGAATGAATTGTCAGCGATCCAATTTACCTCTAGCACCTAAGTTCCCGCGATTCACTCGCATGGGCCTGAAGGGGACTAGTCCCCGAGAACTGAGGAGCAGGCTGGATGGCTAACACAAAGCAGCGGGCCGACCAGCGCCAGCGCCTGCGCCGCGAGGGATATCGCCCGATCGAGCTCTGGCTTCCAGAGCAGGAGATCGAACGCATCGACACTATTAAGGAGGAGCTTGGCTACGAGTCCAGAGCCGAGCTGTTCACCAGACTGATCCGCAATCTCAAGCCGATGACGGGTGCGCAACACCACCCAGACCAGCCCGAGCTGCGCATATAACAAAAAAGGCTCGGTTGGCGCCGAGCCTTTTTGATTGTGTCGCTAGGGAGGAAACCCCCGCGAGACGGGATGTAATCACCCCTTCTCCCTAGCGACAGATGAATTTTGGCGCAAGCGATTTTGCGCACAGGACACCTGTGCCTTTCGCGATCGTCAAACCTGGACGCTGCACGGCCTGCCGTGCGGCACGTTTGAGCACACGAAGTACACGGAGGAAGCGGAGCCAAGACGAAAAAAAACCCGGCCAAAGGCCGGGCCCCCGGAGGGTGAGCAATATCTTGCACCGCCGTTTTAGGCGCTCACCCGACATGTTGCAAGCTTAGACCGCGATTCCGCGGCTGAGGACTGCTGCGCTCAGCGTCTTGCCCGCTCCTCGCATGCGAGGGAGCGAATGAATGCCTATAACCTGCCGATCCGGCCAGGACCGACGTGCGAGCAGCACGTTCGGAGATGCCGTGCAGCTCGGCCGACTCCTGCAGTCGGTTCGTGTCCCTATCGAGTTTGACGGCAACGGCCTTCCCATCCTGGAGGACGCTGCCGCGATCGCCGATTGGGAGCGTCACTGCCGGCGTTTGCTGCAGGAGCGCTTCGGACAGCCCTCAACGCTGGCACACCGAACCGCAGCCGGCCGCGACATTCGCCGCGCGGTCCTTCAGGTTCTACGCCGCCTAGAGAATGGATCGACATCTGCCGGGATCACCCGCAAGCAGATCGCCACGCTGCGCCAGCTCGTCCTGATGTGCGCCCGCGAGCAGGATTGGGCCTCCGCAACAGGTCCGATCGTCGGCGCCAGAAACAGCGAGATCGCGCGACGTCTTGGCGGTCGAGATCCTGCAGAAGCATTGAAGCCCCTCATCAGACATGGCCTGATTGCACCGCATAAGCGGCGCGGTAACGGCCATCGCTACTTTAAGGTGCTGAACAAAGGGCAAGATCACGAGATGATCGAGGCCAGCGGCTTCGCGATCGCGCCGGCCATCGTCCTTCTGGAAAGCCTCGAGCTTATCGCGAGCTACGAAGAGCATCTGGTAGAGCAGCATATCGCCCTCCCCCGGCAGATCGCCGCCACGCTCAACGAGGCACGCGGGCTCCTCGCACCCTTCGCGGGGGCCGAATGGACGCGTGAGGCCGAGCAGGAGATCAAATCGATCAACGAGCGGTCACACAACGCCAAGAAGGGCGGCCTCGAACGGAAGCGCGCCGTCCTGGACGATGCGGAAGCGTTGCTTGCCAGGCTAGAGGCGCGTGTTCAGGGCCAGATTCTCCCGTGCGCCGACAGCTCCGCGGGAGTGGAAATCGACCCGCTAGGGGGGGAAACCACCCCCCACATATACAGTGAGACTTATGACTCACATGGTTCTTGTAGTGGCGATCCAGGGGACCGTAGCGGAAATGAGAGCGCCCTCCCCCCTGCTCCGGCTCAATGCGAGAGCGACGAGTTCGGGATTTCGAGGACGGGCTTCGAGTGGTCAGAGGTCCCGGAGCTTTTCCCATTCACGCGAGGGATGATTCAGATCGATGCCCGATATCTGAGGCCCGCGGCTATGACGCTGGCGCGGCTGATCGGGATCGGCAGTCTCGGACTCATCGAGCGCGCTATCGCAACGATGGGCCTAGAAGCTGCCGTGATGGCGCTTTTGGTCACCGGCCAACACTCAGCCGATGGCCAAATACGCCGCACGCCAGAGGTCTACTTGCGCGGATTGATGAAGCGTGGCCGCGAGAAGGATCTGAACCTGGGTCACACCATCTTCGGCCGCCGGGAGCTATCCAGAAAGGCCGGCAGCACTGATCTGACGGTGTGCCTCGATGGGTGATTGCAACGGAAATCCCTGTGGTGCTGTTTATCATGTAGAAAACCCGGCATGGTAGACCGCGCTCATGAACCAAGAAGCTCTCTCGGCCTGGATCGCGCTCTATCTCGGCGTCGGCATCTTCGCGGCGCTGTGCGCAACGGGCGCTGTGCTGCAAACGGCATACGAACTCAGGTCGGGAACGTGGCGCCCTGCCCTGGCCTCGCGCTTAGACTACACCCTTGCCCTTCCCCGGCTCTGGCTACGCTGGCAGGTCAACTACCTGCGCGGCATGCCCGTCATCCTCGTCGGCGCCGGCCTGTTTGCCCACCACCTGGGCTTCGCCGTACTGGGCAACGTCTAACCAGCTCAGAACTGTGCGAGCATTGCCGTGCGGGTTGTGGGGCGGCCCGCCAGGCCCGAGCTGGCGACGGGCACAATCGGGCCTTGTGCTATCGCCCACCGCACGTCCTGCAGGATTGTGCTCACGTAGCCAAGGGTCTCGCGAAAAGCCGGCACACGTCCATACTGCCGGATCCTGCCTGGACCGGCGTTGTAGGCACCGAGCGCCAGGTCATACCGCTTGAACTCGTCGAGTTGCGCTCGGAGGTAGCGAGCCCCTCCCCGCAAGTTCTCCAGGACGTTCCATGGGTTCGCGACGCCTAACTGGCGAGCCGTTCCCGGCATCAGCTGGGACATCCCGATCGCGCCTTTCGGGCTCCTCGCTGCGGGATTGTAGCGGCTCTCCTGAACCACGAGCGCATCAGAAGATGCGTCGGAACCCCGGCCTCGCAAGCCGCCGCGGCGACCAGGCCATAATACTCGGCACGGCGGCGCTCCGTGTCGATCTTCAGGCGGGGATTTGGACGGTACGGCTCCCAAGTACAGCCCTCCGCTATTGCCGGAAAAGGCGAAGCAGCCGCAGCGATGCTAGCCACCCGACGGGTCCTCCCTCTCATCCAACCTGGAACGGCAATCTCAGCAGTGGGCAAAGGTTCGATCTGCGAATCGATCCCTTCCTGCTCCGGGGTCTGTGCCATGAATGAGCCTAGCGCTCGTTCGACAGCAGGCCCGGGTTCGGGATCACCCTCTATCTCTGATGCGCTACCGATCGGCGCCGACTGTGCCACTTGCGTGAAATCAAGCAAGACAGCAGTTCGAGCCTCGACTGCGCATGGAACGGCCGCTGCAGCAACAGCGACGAGTATGGAGATTTTCATTTCAAGCACCTTCGAGTTTGAGGCGCTTGGTTTGGATATCGCGGGGGCCTTCTATACCGAAGCGGGCGCAACATCAATGTTTTGAATGCCGCGCTGCCCGTCAACCGCACCCGTCACGGCACCTTGCACGGCGCCATGTTCGCTGACCTGCGACGGACCAAGCTTAAGGGCGTCGAATAACTGGTGCGCCTTTTTACCGGATTAAACAATTTACCGGGTAAGTTGACTAATCCGGTTGACCATCTTACCGGGTAATGGCACATACCCGGTTAGTCCGCTTACCAGGTATGTGCCGGATAATTACATTTATCCGGTAATCAGCCGAGAGCGCTAAAAGCTAGTCAGGGGTGGCACATGCCTACGATCGTGTTTGCATCTTCAAAAGGAGGCTGCGGCAAAAGCACCGGCGCCGTCCTGCTCGGCACTGAGTTCGCCCGGCTTGGCCTAAACGTGACAATGCTAGACTGCGACCCCAACCGGTCGCTGACGCTTTGGTCCTCAGCTGGCCCCCTGCCCGAGCGCATCGCCGTCATCAATGACGTCACGGAAGGTCAGATCATCAAGCTGATCCAGAAGCACGACGTGGACGGCAATGTCGTGATTGTAGACCCGGAAGGCGTCGCATCGCGCCTCCTGTCGCGCGCTATATCCCAGGCCGACCTCGTCATAACGCCTATGCGCGGGACCACTCTCGATGCGACGGTCGGATCCCGGGCGCTGCAGGTGATCCAAGAGGAGGAGGAGGCGCTCGGGCGCCGGATTCCTCATGCCATTGTTTTCACGATGACCAAAGCGGTCCGATCGAAGCAACATAGCGGCATAGCGAAGTCGCTCCGGGAGCAAGGGGTCGACATCATCGAGCCCGAGCTGATGGAACGGGCGGCATTCTCCAGCCTCTTCGCCTACGGTGGCGATCTGCATTCGATGCCGGTGCAAGGCAATCTCGATGCGGCCAAGGAGAATGCGTCCGGGTTTGCAAGAGCGGTTATCACGCGACTTACTGATGGAGACGATTCATGAGCGACGACTTCGCAATCAAGCTTTCGTCGAAGCCAAAGCCCATCACGCGAGCTGCCGAGAAAGCTATCGACAACGCGGGCGAGGCTGCGGGCTTTGTTTCGCGAGAACCGGCATCCCGACGTGGCCGGCGACCGAGTCCGCGAACAGGTCAGATCCATGCGAAGGTGATGCCCGATGTTCAGGACGAGATCGCTGCGGCCGCTGCCGCCCGCGGCGTCACGCAGGGGGTTATAATCGAGGAGGCTTGGAAGGCTTACAAATCCGGTAAGTGAGATCACCTGGTAAGAGGTTTTACCCGATAATTCCGTTAACCGGATTAGTCTTCTAATCCGGTTGTTGTGGTAACCGGGTAAATCGGCAAATCCGGTAATTTCGATAATCTGGTATTCCGAAAGTCGGTACGTGCGGAAGCCGTTCTGTAGGCGACGGACCGGTGAGTTGGAGAGAAGCGGGGGGGGGGCGATCGGCAGGAGGATAGAGCTATGTCGATTACCACCAACCGGCCCTCTCAACGGCTCATCGATCTTGTCGGCGCGCTTGGCGGCAAGTGGCACGGCTACTCGGCGATGTGCCGCTGCCCGGTGCACCAGGATCAAACCCCAAGCTTGTCCTTGCGACAGGGTGACCGTGGCATCCTAGTCCACTGCTTCGCCGGCTGCGATTCCCAGACAATCTTGCGAGAGCTCGACGGGATCAAGCCCGATCAGAGCTATGAGTTCCGCGAAAGGCCGGCGCCCCTCCGGGCCGCCAACCTCGACAGGATCTGGGAAGCAGGCGTTCCGATTGCCGGCACTCTAGGAGAGAAATACCTGATCGGACGCTGGATCCCCGCGAACTGCCCGGAGGTCCGCTACCACCCCCTTTGTCCAAAGGGCCGCAGCCCGCATGCCGTGTTCAAGCCCGCGGTGCTGGTGGCAGTGCGTGAGGGCAGGGCGCTGCGCGCCCTGCAGCGGATCTTCCTCGATCCGACGACCGCCAGATACACCGAAAAGCTGATGCTCGGAAATCCCGGCGCAGCAGCATGGCAAGGATCGGTGCCGACCGACACCCTGGCGATTGCCGAAGGCTTCGAGGACGCGGCTTGCTACATGCGAATCACCGGGGTTCCCGCTTGGGCAGCGCTCGGCAATTCGAGACTGCACCTCCTCGCCATACCCAAGCAGGTCCAAACGATCATTATCGCTCAGGACAACGACCCTGAGGGTGACCGGACAGCCGGCCGTGCGGCTCAGGTTTACCGTGACCAGGGCTTCAGAGTCTGGCGGCATAGCCCGCACCCGCACGAGGACTGGGCAGCGGTTCCGATGGAGGTGTGAGGCTGCCGGAGAAGAGGGGGAGGGGATGATGTGGTCCGGACGACCGGACGCATCAGGAGATCCCCATGACTGACCTTTTCTCCAACATGGCCGCAATCGACACCGGCGAGGACACGATCGCCGAGGCCATTGCTGCCGGCACGATCGACCGCAAGCTGCTCAACGCGGTGATGACCAAGGTATGCGGCACCACTGACGCGGCCGGCGCCTGGACCCAGCGGGACAGCTTCGAGCTCCTCGAGCGTGGCCTGGTTCGTCACCTGCAGACGCTTGCGGCGCCGGCTTCGCTCGGCGAGGTCGCGAGCCGCCACCAGCTGCTCCAGATGCTGCCCACACAGACCGTGCGCAGCGAAGACCAGATTGCATGGCAGCAGTTCTCGACGCCGGTGGATCTAGCCGCGCTCGCCGTGGTCCTGGCTCAGGCCACGCCCGAGGATGTCGTCCTGGAGCCCAGCGCCGGCAATGGCCTGCTTGTCGCCCAGCTCCCGCGTGTCCATGCCCTGCAGCTCAACGAGCTCGACGAGGGCCGGCGCCGCCACCTTGGTCCGTCGTTCCCGTCGGCCGCCATTTCCGGCTACGATGGAGCGGCGCTTGCGAGCACCATGGCGCACATGCAGCGGCCAACGCTGATCCTCATGAATCCGCCGTTCTCGCGCTCCTACGGCCGAGGCGCCGACCAGAACGCCGCCGCACGGCACCTGCAGGCCGCGATCCGCCGCCTGGCGCCCGGTGGCCGCGTCGTTGCCGTCATGCCTGACTGGTTCGCCTCCAGCCCCCGCATGAAGGAGGTCTACGAGGCTGCCTTGCGCGACACCACCGCGCAAACGTCGGTCCGAATCGAACGCTGCTTCGAGAAGCACGGCACCGGGATCGCCGTGCGCCTCTACGTCATCGACAAAAAGCCGGGCCACATCATGCCTGTCACCATCCAGCGTGCCACGCTGCTCGAGGCGGCCGCGGCGGTGACGATCGTGCCGCGCACCAAGCCATCCAACCCGCCCGTCGCCACGATCGCACCCAAGCGCAGCACATCACTGTTCAAAGCTGTCCGCTCCACTGGCCAAGCCGCCCAGACGGTCGTCCGCACTGCTGTCGTCAACGAGGTCCTTCCGGTCAGCTACGTGGCGCTCGACGCGGCGCGCCCGCTCGGCGACCAGGTCGGCGTCTACTTGCCCTATCGGCCAAGCCGGATCGACTTCGCCGCAGCCGGTGAGCACCCGACCCCGCTGGTGGAATCGGTGGCGATGGGTTCGATCGCAGCGCCCAAACCCACTCACATTCCGCGCCTTCACCAGCGCATCGTCACCGAGCGCATGCTGTCCGAGCCGCAGCTCGAAACGGTGGTCTACGCCGGCAGCGCGTGGGAGCAATGGCTTCCTGGCAAGTTCGTGCCCGAGAAGAAGGGCGTTGGCCTGGAGCTGTCCGAGCATGGCCGCGCCTACCGCAAGGGCTACTTCCTGGGCGATGGCACGGGGGCAGGGAAGGGCCGCCAGATCGCCAGCTGCATTCTGGACAACTGGCTGCAGGGACGGCGCCGTGCCATCTGGGTTTCGAAGAACGCCGAGCTAATCGAGGATGCAAGGCGTGATTGGACCGCTCTGGGCGGCCTTTCCGGCGACGTGCAGCCGCTTTCGGACTGGAAGATCGACGAACCGCTAAAGCTCAGCGAAGGCATCCTGTTCGTCACCTATCCGACGCTCCGCTCGCAGCGCCAGGACACCACCCGGCTCAAGCAGATCCTCGATTGGGCTGGACCGGACTTCGAGGGCGTGATCGGATTCGACGAAGCGCACGAGATGGGCGGCGTCGCTGGTGAGGAGGGTGCTCTGGGCGCCAAGGCCGGATCGCAGCAAGGGATCTGCGGTGTGCTGCTGCAAAACCACTTGCCGGACGCCCGCGTGCTCTACGCTTCCGCCACTGGCGCCTCCGACGTCAACAATCTCGCTTATGCGGTGCGGCTCGGTCTGTGGGGTCCGGGAACCTCATTTGCCGATCGCGAGCAGTTCATCTCCGACATCCGCTCAGGCGGCGTTGCCGCTATGGAGCTCGTCGCCCGCGATCTCAAAGCCACCGGCCTCTACGCTGCACGCGCGCTCAGCTTCGCCGGCGTCGAGTACGACATCCTCAAGCACGACCTCACGGCTGACCAGATCGAGATCTACGACTCCTATGCCGATGCGTGGATGGTGATCCACCAGAACCTGGAGCACGCTCTGGAGCTGACCGGAGTGGTCGACGAGCTCGAAGGCAAGACCCTCAACACCGGCGCCATGGCGGCCGCTCGGTCGCGCTTCGAGAGCTGCAAGCAAAGGTTCTTCGGCCAGCTGTTGCTGGGCATGAAGATCCCGACGCTGATCCGGGCGATGGAGGAGCACCTGGCCGCCGACAAGTCGATCGTCATCCAGCTCGTAACGACAGCCGAAAGCATCCTCGACAGGCGCCTTGGCCAGCTCTCGGCCGAGGAACGCGCCGACCTGGACATAGACTTGTCGCCGAGGGAATATGTCATCGACTACCTCGATCGCGCGTTCCCGACGCAGCAAATGGAACCGTACACCGACGAGACCGGCGCGGTCCGCTCAGCGCCGATGTACGACGCTGCAGGGCACCCGGTTCACAACCCCGAGGCCGAGGCCGCCAAGGCCGAACTGCTCGAGCATCTCTGCGGGCTTCCGCCTATCCGCCCCGCGCTCGATGCGGTCATCGAACACTTCGGCACCGACGCAGTCGCCGAGGTGACAGGGCGCACCAAGCGGCTCGTCAACGTGCCGGGCGGTGGTCAGAAGGTGGAATCGCGCAGCTCGCGCACCGGACAGGCCGACGCGGCTGCCTTCATGGCAGGGACCAAGCGCATCCTGGTCTTCAGCGACGCCGGCGGCACCGGGCGCTCCTACCACGCCAGCCTCGATGCCAGGAACCAGCAGCAGCGCGTCCACTTCCTGCTCGAACCCGGTTGGCGCGCCGATCGCGCCATCCAGGGTCTTGGGCGCACGCATCGCACGCACCAGGCCAGCGCGCCGCTGTTCACGCCGCTGACGACCAACAGCCGTGGCGAGCTCCGCTTCACCAGCACGATCGCGCGGCGCCTCGACAGCCTTGGCGCGCTTACCAGGGGCCAGCGCCAGACCGGAGGTCAGAATCTGTTCGACCCGGCCGACAATCTCGAAAGCGAGTACGCCAAGGCCGCGCTCGTGACCTGGTTCCACCTGCTCGTCGCCGGCAAGCTCACCAGCACCAACTTGCATGACTTCGAGCGCCGGACCGGTCTCAAGCTGACCTGCGAGGACGGTGCCATCGTCGAGGAACTGCCGCCGATCCAGCGCTTCCTCAACCGCTTGCTGGCGCTGCCGATTGCGCTCCAAAACGCGATCTTCGACGAGTTCCTGGATCTCATTGAGACCCGGATCGCCGCGGCACGCCAAGCCGGGACCCTCGACATCGGCGTAGAGACCATCCTCGTTGAAAAGGCGCGTGTGGTCGACGACACCGTGCTGCGCACTGATCCACACACCGGAGCCACCTCACACCTCATCACGCTCGAGGTGCAAAAGCGGCTCAAGCCCGTGGATCTGGACCGCGCTCTCGCCATCGCCGAGTTCGAGGAGGGGGCCGCGTTCCTGCGCAACACCAAGTCGGGCAAGGTCGCGCTGCGGCTGCGGACCCGCTCGATGATGCTCGAGACCGGGGAAGTCCTGAAACGGTTCTCGCTCATGCGGCCGACCCGTACCGAGACCAAGCTGGCGCGAGACCTCACCGAATCTGCCTGGGAGTTAACCGACGAGGCCACGTTCCGCCGGCAATGGGAGGAGGAAGCCCAGGACGCCGGATCGCGGATTGAAACCAGCACGATCCGCGTAGCGACCGGCTTACTCCTGCCAATCTGGTCCGCACTCTCGAAGCATAGCCTCGCGGTCAATCGCATCGTCGACGGGGAGGGCGCGTCCTGGCTTGGACGCCTCGTGTACGAAGATCAGGTGCCCGAGCTGCTCAAGAAGTTCGGGATCGATGCTACCACCAAGCTATCCCCCGAAGAGATGGTGGCGTCGGTGCTGCAGGGCGGTGAGATCGAGATCACGACACCGTGGCCGGTCACGATCCGCAGCAGCCGGGTCAATCTCCAGAACGGCACGGAGATCATCGGTGCCCCAGCGGCGCAGCTGCCGTGGTTCAAGTCGCTCGGGTGCTTCACCGAGATCATCCAGTACAAGACGCGCCTGTTCATCCCGGTCGACCAGGCCGGCACGATCATCCCGCAGCTGATGGCAGGAGTATGAGCGCAGCATGACGCCAGCGATCGCGTGCGTGCGGGACCTCTCGCGCGCACGCGGGCCGCAGCTCCGACACCCGGAGAAGAGGGGGATGGAGGAGGGTGGCTCCGCAAGTGGACGGAGTGATTGGAAGGAGTTCATCCCATGTTCGAGACCATCTCTCTCGCCAAGCTTCAGCTTTCCGCCAGCAACGTGCGCAAGGTCATCGACCCTGCCGCCGACCTCCAACTCTCGCACGACATCGAGGCTCGCGGCCTCCTGCAGAACCTGATCGTCGCCAAGGCCAAGAAGCGTGGCATGTTCGACGTGATCGCTGGCGGTCGCCGCCTGCGCGCCATGAACCTCATCATCGAGCGCGGCGCCTGGACCAAGGATCAGGAAGTGTCCTGCCTGGTCTTCACCGGCGACGAAGCCGCCATCTCGGAGACCTCGCTCGCCGAGAACTTCCAGCGTATGGCGATGACGCCGGCCGACGAGTGCCGCGCGTTCCAGCACTTCATCGGCACCGATGGCTCGATCGACGCTGTCGCCAAGCGGTTCGGCCAGACCCGCCGCTTCATCGAGGGCCGCCTGCGCCTCGCAGCGCTCGCCGAGCCGATCTTCGACGCGCTCGCCGAAGGCAAGATCACGCTCGATCTCGCCAAGGCTTACGCTTCGACCGACAACCATGAGAAGCAGCTGCGCGTCTTCCAGACCTACGGCACTGGCGGCTACGGCTACGGCAACACCGCTGACTCGATCCGCCGCGCGATCGCCCAGGGCGGCGTCAGCGGCAAGGATCCGATCGCGCTGCTGGTCGGCGAAGACGCCTACGTCGCCGAGGGCGGCCGCATCGAGCGCGACCTCTTCACCGACAAGGCCGAGGACACCTGGTGCGATCCCGAGATCCTCGAACGGCTTGCCGGTGAGCGCCTCGAAGCCGAAGCCAAGCGCCTTGCCGAGACCAACGGCCTGGCCTGGATCCGCCCGGTCGCCTCGACTGACACCTGGCAACTGCGCGAGAACCTCCACCGCGTCCAGCTGCCGCCCGCGCCGCTGAGCGAGGAAGCCGCGACCCGGCTTGCCGAGATCCACGCGCGCAACGAGGAAATCAGCGCCGAGATGGAGGACGAAGGCCTCTCCGACGACCGCTACGCTGAGCTCGAGGCCGAGTTCGAGAAGCTGTCCGAGGAGGCTGAAGCCGTCTCGACCACGACGCCGGTGCTGCCCGACGAGTGGAAGGGCCAGGTTGGCATGATCCTCAAGCTCTCGCGTGAAGGCGAGATGGTGCTGGAGCCCACCTACTACTCCGAGACCCCGCTGCGCATCGAAGCCGACGAAGAGGGCAACCTCGTCCTGCTGCGCCGCAGGCGCCGTCCGGCTCCGGTGGTGACACCGCCACGCCCAAGCGCCCCGAGGCCGTCGCACCTGGCGGTAAGGCACTCAGCGCCCGTCTCTATGACGAACTCGCTGTGCAGCGCCGTGACATCCTCGCCGCCAACATGCTGCGCGATCCGGGTCTCGCGCTCGACTACGCGATCTTCGCGATCGTCGACGACAAGCGCAGCATGTACCTTGGCACCACGATCGGCTGCCGGCGCCTCGAAGATCCGAACGTGGGCGATCTGCCGGTCACCAAGGCTCGCGAGGTTCTCGCCGAAGCGCATGAGGCGCTGGACAGCAGCTGGACCGACCACGACGACGATGTCGCCCGCTTCGACGCCTTCCGGGCGCTCGACGACGACGCCAAGGGTGCCTGGAACGCCTACTCGGTGGCGATGTCGCTGCAGGCGAAGCCGACTTACGACCAGCGCCAGAACCCGATGCAGAACCGGCTCGGCCAGCTGCTCGAGATCGATGTGGCGGCCTGGTGGCGTCCAACCTCGGCCAACTTCTTCGACGGCATCCAGAAGGGCGGTCTCCTGCAGCTCCTGCACGACCTTGGCGGACCGACCCTGTCGAGCCGCTATGCCGCGGCCAAGAAGCCCGACATCTCGTCCAACTGCGAGAAGCTGTGCGCCGGCGAGGCGATCGTCGAAGAGGACGTGCGCGAGCGCGCTCTCACCTGGGTGCCCAACGCCATGCTGTTCCTCGAACCCGCGGTGGCCACGGCCGACCCGTTGGACAGCCTGAGTGACGATGACCTTGGAGATGACGAGGAGCCCGGTGCCGAGGAGCCCGGTGCCGATGAACTCGGTGACGACGCGCTGCTCGACGGGGATCGCGAAGCCAACCCTGACGACGAGCTCGAAAGCGAGTTCTCCGAGGGCGAGGGCGCCGGCGACCCTCTGGTGAACGACCATCTCGCCGCCGCCTGACGGCCAAACCCGACACACCTTCCAATCGACTAGCAGCCGGGGCCACGCGCTCCGGCTGCCTTTTTTCGTGAAAGGCACACCCCATGGCCAAGCTCGCTCGCCGTAACACCGCTCCTCGCCGCCACGTCGCCCAGGAGATCACCGACCTCATCATCCGCAAGCTCGAGACCGGCGTCGCGCCGTGGCAGCGCCCGTGGCGCAGCCTTGGCGCCAGCGGCCGTCCGCTGTGCCACCAGGGCTCCGCTTATACCGGCATCAACGCGATCTACCTGTGGGCGATCGCGGACACTGCCGGCTACCGCAGCCCGTATTGGATGACCTACCGGCAGGCGCAGGAACTCGGCGGGCAGGTCACGCGCGGCGAACGCGCGTCCACCAGCGTCTACTTCAACAGCGTGAAGCGCTCGGAAACCGACGTCGCCACTGGCGAGGAGACCAACCGCGTTATCCGCTTCATGCGCTCCTACGCGGTGTTCAACGCCGACCAGATCGAAGGACTGCCGGGATACTTCTACGTCCACAGCGATCCGGTGCCGCCGCCCCCGTCCGAACACCAGGCCGCGATCGATGCGTTCTTCTCGCCGATTCCGATCGAGATCCGTCATGGCGGCGATCGCGCGTACTACAGCCCCACGCATGACCTCGTGCAGCTGCCGCTGCCTGGAGCCTTCAAGTCGATCGACCACTACGCTGGCACGAAGGGTCACGAGCTGGCCCACGCGACCGGCCATTCGACGCGGCTCGCACGCACTTTCGGCAAGCGCTTCGGCGACGACGCATACGCGATGGAGGAGCTCGTTGCGGACCTGACAGCCGGTTTCGTCGGCGCCCACCTGGGCTTGCCGAACGAGCTGATCGACAATCACGCGAGCTACCTGGATCACTGGCTGCGCGTGCTTCGCGCCGACAAGACTGCGATCATCTCGGCCGCGTCCAAGGCCGAGCAAGCGTTCAAGTGGCTCTCCGCTTTCTCTGAGCCGCAGCAGGCCGGCGCCGATGAAACGGACGAAGCAGACGACGGCGACCAGGTCACCGACGAGGCCGCCGAGGACGCGCAGATCGCGGCCTGACCATCAGATCACCTCAACAAAAGGATCACCATCATGGGATGGCTCTACATGTCGCGCGCCGGAATGGGCCGCTTCAACACACCCAAGGAATACCTGGACGATCAATTCAACTGCGCGCCGCGTGAGATCGACGGCAGGGTTCGCGGTCAACGGGTCCTCGCTTCCGCGTGCGTCAGCAACACCGAATATTACGCGGCCGTTGTGCCGATCGAGAGTGGCGTGGAAGGTCCCGCCTTTGCGATCGTCTGCATGGTGCGGTGGATTCCGCGTTCGGCGACCAACGAAAACTTCGGGTACAAGGACCTGTCGGAAAGGATGGGGATTAGCCAGTGCAACTGCCCGGAGCGGATCCTTGACCTGCTCGGACCCACCGACAATGAAAACGCGATCGAATGGCGCGCAACTTGCCGAGCCCGGATCGCCAAGCGCAAGCGCCAGCTGCCCGAAGGTGGGATCATCCGGTTCTCCGAGGCAATCCGCTTCACGGACGGCTACGAAGGCCAGGAGTTCGTCGTCGAACGCGCCGGCCGGAAGGTCCGTCTCATCAGCCGCGACACGCGCGCTCGATACCGAGTGAGCCGGCTATACGAACGCGACTGGCAGCTCATGCCCCAAACCAAGGTCCACGCGGCCGTTTTCCCGCCTCGCGCCTGATGCGCCGCTCGAAAGGCTCCACCATGCCCGTCCCCTCTGAAAGCCTCTCCCGCTTGCGCACGCAGCTGTGCAGCCGGGAAAACGCCGATCGTGTCGCCACTCGCGTCTGCGAGGAAACGATGTCCGCCGTCTCGGTGCTGCGCACCGACTTCCCCCTGCAGCCCTTCCGCGTCATGGCGTCCCGCGACGTGGCGGCACCGATGACCGCGATGATCGAACACGAGTTGGTGATCTTATGACCCGTCTGGCGCTGCTCATTGGCTGTGCTGCCCTTGCCGCCTGTAATCAGGCGTCGGGCACCGCAGCCCCATCCAACACGCTCCAGGCTTCGGCCGAGCCGGTGGACGGCGATACCGTCGCGGTCCACTTCCGGCTTCTCGGCGTCGATGCCGTGGAGGGTAGGCAACAGTGCGAGCGCGATGGGCGATGCTGGAAGTGCGGCAAGGTCGCGACCGCGGTCACCGAGCGAATGCTCGACAAGGGCGAGACCACGATCGCCATGACCGGCGAGCAGACTTACGGCAGGCCGGTCGCGACGGTTGTCGTCGACGGAGAGGATCTCGGCCTGGCGCTGATCGGCGTGGGCTTTGCCGCGCCGCTCGATCAATACCTGCAGCATGATCCCGAGCGGCTCGACGCCTACGAACGCGCCTACGAGCAGGCCAAGGCTGCGAAACGCGGCGTCCACTCAGGCCGCTGGATCATGCCGAGCCTGTGGCGCAAAGGGAGCCGCCTCTCCTGCGAGAGGCGGTCCAGGTCTTAGTACGGTCCGACGATATCGGGATCGAGATACCAGGACGGCCCCTCGACGAAGTCCGCTTCAGCGCTGACCAACGGACCATCGGGCTTGTTCGAGACGTAGGGGTTGATGAGCGGCATGGTTGCCAGCTTCTCGCGGAAAACGCGCCGGGTCAGCTGGGCACGCTGCAGCAGCTTGTCTTCGAGCCACTCCAGATCGTCCATCATCCGCACCACGCCGCGACCGGCGAGGCTGTAGTAGATGCAGCGCTGATAGTCGTCGCAGCCGGTCGAAAGGATCCTGGCGAGCCGCGCCTTGCCACCGGTCTCGCCTTCATGGACCCACGACACCGCTTCGCGCAGTTCGCGGGTCGAGTAGTAGGCATCCTCGGGCGAGACGCCGATCGACAGCGCAGCGATCGCGCGCCGCATTGGCGAGTTGAGGGGATCAAGAGTTTCGTCACGCAGGATCAGATCGAGGTCGAAACGATCAACATAGGGACTTGGCTTCATCATACGCTCCTTCTGATTTGGAACGTACCGTGAACAAAAGCACCGTCAACAACTATGGCGTGTGCTTGCCTGTTTCTTGCGCGTGACTTGAACAGCCGCGCCGGCAGGCGGGAGAGGAGGGGGAGGGCACCTGCAGTCCGACCAGCGGACGACAGGAGATGTATGCATGTCCGAACCCTTCATCGTCACCGAGGCGAGCACCTGGATCGCTCGCGGCCGCACGCCCGAACACGCCGAGATGTTGGCGCAAGCCTGGCGCGACTTCCCCGACCTGCCGGCATCGGCGCCGGTCGAGGATCGCATGGCGCGCACCCGCGAGCGGGTCGCCGCCATGCGCCCGGTCACCGAGGCAATCCGCGCGCAGACGGCTCGCGAGCACGAGGCCAAGAACTTCGCGTTCATGACAGCCAAGATCGCATCGGGTGACCATCGCGCTGCCGACCTTGCCATCATCCGTGGTCGTGACACCTACGGCTACGCCTGGATGGCCGCCGTGCGCTACAGTGAGGGCTGGCACGCCGCGCAGGCCGGTTGGACTTATCGCCGGGTCGAGGACAACCTCGTGGCCTACGAGCAGGGCTTCGCCGATGGCGGGGGCAATCCGGCCGACGTCTTCGACGCTGCACGCCGCAGCCTGATCGCGCCAGTGGACCAGGGTTCATCCGACACCGTTCAATCGGTCCCCAAGAGCCGCCCAGGGCCGAGCAGCTGGCCCAAGCCTAGCGACGCTCACCGACCCGCGACCTGGCCGCGCCGCCTTCTCATCATTGCCGAACAGCCGGCGTCCTCGCTCGCCTTGCTCGCAACGGTGCCGGACGCAGCTCGATCGTCGATCATCGTGCTTACTTCCTCCCGCGGCTTCATCGCACTGGACGCGCTCGAGCCTGGTGAGGGCGAGGACCTGTCGGCCGCCCGGGCTGCCGCCCTAGTCGCCGATCGGCACCAACGCGAGCAGCTCGCTGCCCTGATCGCCGGCCGCGACATCGAGGATATCCTGGTAGCTGCCGATGGCGACTACCTTCGCGTCATCGATGCCCATGCACGCGCGCTGCCACTTTGCCGCGCCATGGAGCGCACGCGAAACACCGCCCTGCAGCAGCGGCAGCACTTGCGTCTGTGGCTCGGCCGCGGCGTCGCTCCGGGCGAAAACGTGGGCGCGGGGCATATCCGCTGGGGTAAGCGCGCCAAGGGCCTCAGTGCCGTCTCGGCGAGTTCATCGCGCGCGAGGCGCCATCACTGACAGGGAAGGGCGGCCGCATCATCGTGACGCTGGACACCGGCGCGCCGGCGACGGGCTACGCCACGTCGACCGGTGCGCCACTCGATCCCGACGTCGCGATCTCCAACAAGGGCCGGGTGAAGGCAGAAATGGAGCGCGTGCTGCGCGCCTTCGGCGGCGCCACGCGGCTCAACATGGCCCCAGCGCTGGCGCTCTAGCGCCTCACTCGCTCACGAAGGACATCGCCATGGATACCACGCGCAGCCAGCGCTGGCGCGATCGCCGCGCCATGTGGTCGACCGACACCGACGTTGTCGATCCCCGCGCCTACTCGGTGGAGGTGATCGAACACCGCCTAGCCGCCGCGTTCATTGCGCAGCACCACTACTTGCCGAGCTACCCGGCGGCCCAGCTTGCCGTGGGACTGTTCGGCCGCGGCGCCACGCTCCAAGGCGTCGCCGTCTTCGCGCGGCCGACCACCGATGCGGTCATCACCGCACATACCGGGTTCAAGGATCCGACACGGGGCACCGTGCTGGCACGCCTGATCCTGACGGACAGCGTGCCCCAGAATGGCGAGACGATGTTCGTCGCGCGCGCGTTCCGCGCTCTGCGCCGGGAACGACCCGCAATCGCGTCCGTGGTATCCTATTCGGACCCGCAAGCCGGCCACGTCGGCAAGATCTATCAAGCCCTCTCCGGAGCCCACAGAATGGTCACCCGCCCCAGGACCGTGCTGCGCCTTGGCGACGCGACGATCTCGGGTCGTACACTGTCCAAGATCCGCGCGCTCGATTGCGGCCATGCCGGCGCGATCGACCAGCTCGTGCGCGCAGGCTTGCCGGCGCCGCGCGTCGGTGAGCACCCCGCAGCCTGGCTCGATCGAATGCAGCGCGAGCGGCTGCTCGTTCGGCACCGCCAGGATGGCCTCTACGCCTACTGCTTCGAGCTTACGCGCGAGGCACGCCGGCACGGTCGCGCGTTGCCGCGACTGCCTTATCCCAAGGTCCTGCCGGCAGCGCACCCGTTGCTCCCGATGTTCGCGAGCCTGAGCTGAGGAGAGGAGGGGGAGGGGCCGGGGCGTCCAACGACGCCACTGGAGATTACCGATGTCCCTTCCTCAGCCCCCGTGCTTCACCGCCGAAGTCATAGAGGTCCTGCAATCCGTAGTCGGCGTGATCGACATGAGCGATCCCGACCATTCGACCTTCGCTGACAGCGGCGCCGATTGCCTCGACGAGTTGCTGCGCCACACCGACCAGATCCGCGCACTGCTTGCAACGGCGATCGCCGCCCAGGCCATCGTCGAAGGCTATGACGCCGCTCTGCGGATCGAGCTTGAGCGCCTCGACCATCGTACCCGCATGACCGGCACGCCGGACCATGCCGAGGTACTGCCGGTCCCGGTCACAATCGAAGGGACGTTCAGCGAGCGCTGGAACGAGATCCTGGCCGCCCGATCGCAGGACGAGGATCTGCGGCCTCTCGTCATCGCCAAGCGCGACGCCGAGCATGGTCTCGACTTCTGGAACAACGAGGCAGGCTTCGGCCGACTTGCCGACGCCACGGTCTTCACGCCCGCCGAGGCGGCCGAGTTCGACCTGCCGATCGCCGACGATGAGCCCGAATGGCTCACCTTGCCGATCATCCGATAACCAAGGAGCACGACCATGGCCCACGTTATTGCCATCTACGAGATCGATCGCGCCTTCGGAGGCCACGAGGAAGGTGGCTGGTGGTACGATTGCGGGCAGCTCACCCGCACTCTCGCCACCGCCCGGTCGCTCGAGCAGGCCCACCGGATCGCCACGCGCGCCAACAGGCTGCTTGCGCGCCTGCAGCGCGACAAGCGTCCGGTCAGCTCGGTCGCCTACGACGGCGGCCGTCACCAGGCGATGGTGTTCGACCGGATCGCGCCTGCGCACTTCCCTGCCGAGCAGCCCCGCTACGAGTAGCGGCCCCGCCAAAGGATCTTCGATATGCCAGCATCAGTCATCGGCCTCATGGCCGATCCGCCGACGCGCGCCTGCGATTCAGAGCGCGCACCCGTTGTCCTTAGCTACGGCATGGGCGTCGACAGCACCGCCCTCCTGGTCGAGCTCGTCTCGCGCGGGCAGGCACCCGATCTCGTCCTCACGGCCGATCCTGGCGCCGAGAAGCCGGAGAGCTACGCCTACCTCGAGATGATGCGCAGCTGGATGGCCGATCGCGGCATCCGCCACGAAGTGGTCCGCTACGTCACCAAGCGGTTCAAGCACTTCCCGGCGTACAAGACCTACCCGGAAGCCTGCTCACGAACGGCTGTTTGCCGAGTATAAGCTTCGCTCGCCACAGCTGCAGCTTGAAATACAAAGCCGCCCCACAGGACGCCTTCCTGCGCACCTGGACGCCTGCGCTCGCAGCATGGGCGCGCGGTCAAAAGGTTGTCCGACTGATCGGCTACGACGCCTCACCCCGCGACACGCAGCGCTACAAGCATGCCGCGACGATCGACGATCCGCTCTACGACAACCAGTATCCGCTGCAGTCGTGGGGTTGGGATCGCGATGCTTGCACCGCAAGCATCAGGGCGGAGGGCTTGCCGGTCCCGGTCAAAAGCTCGTGCGTCTTCTGTCTTGCGATGAAGGAGGAAGAGGTTCGCGCGCTACCGCCCTACTGGCTGCGTATGATCGTCCTGATCGAAGCCCAGGCTGCGCCGCGGCTTCGCACCGTTGAGGGTCTCTGGCGCCGATCGACGAAGTCCCGGCCCGGCCGCATGACCGACTTCATCCGCGCCGAACGCCTGCTCGATCCTGCCGAGATCGACGAGATCGAGCGGACTGCGCCGACCGCGCTCGTCCGGTTCCAGGACGTCGCCGCATCCCATCCCATCGAGACCAGGCCCACGCTGGATACCTGGCTCGCTCGCTTCCACGCCCGTTTCGAGGAGCCAGCACCATGCCTGTGATCGACAAGACCGAGGCCATTGCCCGCCTCAACGACCGCGCCCGCTTGGGCCTGGACCGCCACGCCCGGATCGGAATGACCCCGGGCCTGCTAGGCAAGCTCTCCGATGGCACCGGCGTCAACGATGTGATCGCGCAGGCCGCCACGATGGCAGCCATGCGCAAATGCACCTTTGCCGCGGACTCTCCCGAGCGCGACTTCGCGGTTTTCGAGGTCAACGGCACCCGCGCCTTCATGAAAATCGACTACTACGATGAGGCGCTCGAGTACGGCTCCGAAGATTCTGCCGATGCGTCCGTCACGCGCCGCGTCATCACGATCATGGCGCCCGAGGACTACTAATCCACCAACCATGATGCTGACCGCCCCGGGCGCGGCCGAAGGAGTTTGTCATGACCCAGCAAGTTCTGGAGCGCTGGATGCCGTCCAACATCGCCGAGCTGCGCAAGGCACTCGACGACATCATGCACTACGTCGGCAGCGAAGGCGGCGACATGGACACCGTCTATGTCGACCTGCGCGACCTTGCCTTGGTGCGCGAAATGCTCACCGACGGCTCGATAGCGTTCAACATCGTCGTGCGGCAAAACCGATAGACCGAACACGCCGCGCCGCCGTCAAACTAGATCGAGGAGCCTTTCATGCGCCGCATCAAACCGGCGACCGTCTCTGACGGTCACACCATCACCATGTCCATTGAGCACCTGCGCCAGGCGCGTATCCTCCTGCGAAAGGCCGGCGCCGTCAAAGCCGTCGCCGCCGTCAACAAAGCCATGCGCAGCGCCGATGGCGCCGCCCGCCACGTTCAGCACCGCATCCGGAGAACCACGCCATGAGCCGCTATGAATTGAAGGCCAAATCTGACACGCCGCGCGTCGTCCGCGCCGTCGTAGGTTGGGACAGGCCGCTGCAGACCTACTTCGCGCAAGTCTTCACCCTCGACGATGACGGCGAGGAGGAGGCCACAATCTGGGAGGGCACCTCGCTGCGCGAGCTGCCGACTGTGGCCGATGCCTTGGCGCTCGTCTCGCCACACGCGATCGTACCTGAGGATCTTCTCGCCCGCCTCGAAGCGGACGAGGCCGGCTCACGGTCGCAGACCGATGGTCCCTTCCAGCTCGGCATGAAGAACATCATTTTCCCGTCCGGCGCTAACGACTGATACCGTCATCTTGCCATTTTCGCCATTTTAGCTACTTTGCCTACATCGAGCACTCGCACCGCCTTCTGCCGTGCCCCGCTCGGAGATGTCCCATGCCTAGCGCCAATCCCGAACGCACTTTCCCTTACGCGGCTGTCCGCCTTACCGACGCACACAATCGCCTTGGCCAGATCGTTGACGACTGCCAGCGCGAGCCCGTCATCCTGCAGAAGCATCAGCGCGCCCGCGCCGCGATCGTCAGCATGGAGTTCCTCGAACACGCCCTCCACGCCATCCACGGCTATCGCGAGGTCATAACGCCTGAGACAATGACCGATGAGCAAAAGGCCCACCTTGAGGCTTCCAGGCCAAGCGCCGAAGATCTCGAAACCGACACCTGGGCCGACGAGCGCAGCGACGCCGCTGCCACGGCTCGGCGACATTCTGAACTACGTCTTCCTTTTCGCCCGTGAGGCCAGCGCGGGCCGTGACGAAGGCGTCAAGGCTCGCCCCGTGATGGTTATGGCGGTCACCGGGCGCCGCGTGACCGTCATGCCGCTCACCACCAAAGGCGAGGACAACCCGTCCGCATCGATCGCCATCCCGGCAGAGGTCGCCAAGGCCATGGGGCTGCGCGGGGAAGCACGCTGGAGCCTGGTGCCGGGCGAGCTCAATGCCTTCGAGTGGACCGGACACGACTTGCGCCAGCGCGACCGCTCCGGAAGCTTTGTGTTTTGGACGGTGCCCGCCCCGGTTCTTCCAGATCGCGCTCGATGCGAGCCTTGGCGCACGCCCTATCTCCCGCGACTGACTCGATCGGCGTAGGACGCTGCGGCGCCTCCTCCGAGGCTCCAGATCGCCAATGTGCTACGATGATCCGGCGTCGCCTCTACGGGCGCGCCACACAATCGGTCCGCGCGAGCGGAGGCGGCAAGACGGCAGACCTATCGCCAAGGCGCGGGTCGCAACCGCCGCACTCGACCGCGCAGCTGCCCTTGTAATTCGGTGAAAGGGCGGCGCGCCGCCTCATCCTCTCCTGGTCTCACCGCCCCAGCTTCACCGGTGGCTTCCTCAAAACCGGGCGATGACGCCGTGGCGGGCCCCGATCGGGCTCCAGATGGCAAGCGCTGTGCCTGGCGGTTGGCGCTGTCAGGTGGATCTTGGACTCCGGTCAGGTCCAGCAGCCGCCCCGCCGTTCCAGTGACCCCTGCGGCGAGCGCCGGCCGATCACAACCCCCTCCGGTCGCCCGTGTTGCCGCTACGCGGCTGCCCGCACCAGCTCCCTCCTGGGGTTCCCCTCCCGCTTCGCGTCCGGTGTGATCGGCCAACGCACGCCGCTCTTCGGTGTCACCGGCGGGGAGGCCGCCGGACCCAACCAAGGAGCGTACCACCATGAACAGCGTCAACCTCGCCGGCCGCGTCGCCAAGGCACCCGAAACCCGCAACGACGTCACCACCCTCATCGTCGCCACCGACCGCGTGAAGCTCCGGGAAGGCAAGACCTACAAGGACGACAGTGGCTACGTCGCCAAGGACACCGAGTTCCACAAGGTCACCTGCTTCAACGGCCTTGGCAGGGCCGCCGCAACCCGGGACGTCGGCGACACGGTCGCCATCCACGGCCGCATCCACTACTCGCGCTGGACCGACCGCGAGGGCGTCACCCGCTACGGCTGCGAGATCATCGCCGACAACATCGACTTCCTCTGAAGCCTAAGAGGGCGGCGCCATCGCGCCGCCCTTTCGCTTTCGCTCCATCGCAGGAGACAGACAGTGCGAACCTTCCACATCACCGCTTCGAACCACGAGCAGGCCGCGCGCCAGCTCGCAGATCTCGAACACTACGCCGATCGGCGAGACCAGCACCTCGACACCCTCGACCTGCAGGCATTAGGCGCCAACCAGCTCTATCAGATCTTTCAGGAGCAGGACGCCATCGAGGAAGCTATCGACTGGGGTCACCTCCGGGTCGAGCACCTCGCGCAGATGGCCGCGCTGCAGGCAAGCCTCACGATCCAGCTGCCACTCGCGGCCTGATCTGCGCCGGAGGGAGCGCCAGGGCTTCGCCTTGGCGCTTGCGCTCGGGTCAGCGCGGCTCAGCGGCATCGAGCCACTTCGCCGCGGGTAAGAGCGCTTACCCGGTAATTCCGTTTACCGGATTATAGACGGCCCTGCAAGGCGACGAAGGGCTCCGCGAGCCTCTCGCAAATTGCGCTGCAGATCCTCAGTCGGCTCCTTCGCCAAATCCCGAGCCAGATCATCAAGCACCCGCGGCTCCTCGAAATAAATACCAACGATGTCCGCGGACCGCGCGAGATTCTCTCGGATCATATCGAGCTGGGGCGAGCCCGAAGGGGTCGCGCGCACCCGCTTGACCGAATACTTGGGGTCGATCGCCTCGGCTAAAAGCCACGCCGCAAACCCACACACAACCGGAGTGCCAACCACCACAAGCAACGACACAGACATGCCAGTCCTCCTGAAATCTGTCGCCTAAAGCTGATGCACCACGATCAGCAGGATCATGAGCGCCACCCCGACCATCCACGCAATCTGCGTCAAAAGGCCGGATTCGAGCTTGCGGCGCTCGTACCCGCTTTCAAACATCAGGACACAGCCCTGCCCAATCGCAAGACCAGCGCCGACCACGACCGGGATCGTCAACCAAGTTTCGAGTGACCAATCGTGCCTGATACCGACGGCCACCGCGAGGCTCAGGTACAGGACCGTGAACACAGCTGGAGGGTTCTGCATCGGCCAACCGGCGAACCGAGCCGCGATGCTTCGCCGAAACCGCAGGTCCTCGAGCCACTGGTTCGGAACGCCCATGAGCGAGATCGCCAAGGCATAGGGTCCGCAGACGCCGAGGGCGAGCGCAGCCGCAATGTCAGCCACCGGCTCGCCCCGCATGAAGTAAATCACCGCGCCGCCAAGAAGCACCGCCGCCGCCACACAGAGCCAATAGGTCGACAATCGGTTGGCGTTCGACGGCTTGACGTTCTGTTGCACCGGTTTGCTCCTCGCTTACCCATCAGCGATGATCGGCATACAATCTTACTATGTTAGATCGAGGGCAACTAGCTCAATCTAGTCAGTGATCGAGCGCTTAAGACCGAAACGACTGCAGAAACCGACCGCAGTACCAACATTCCCGAGCGGCGTTGAAGATTCATCAAACCCGGTTCCATGATTTACCCGGTTCGTTTTCGGTCTTTCAAATTACCGGATTTGTGATTGCGATGGCGACGGTGACGGCAGTGGGGCAGCAGGGGCAGGCTGCATCCCGCTGCGCGGGACCAGGCTCTATTGCGCTAGGGCTTCTCGCATGGCCGGCTGTCGCCGGCGCGCTCTAAGCCCAAGCTCCACCGAGCCCCGCTGCGCAGGTCTCGGCCCTACGGGTCACGATCCTTTGCAGGGTCGCTCCTTCCGCCTTGCGTCGGGACGTGGGGAAGGAAGCTAAAGACGATTTGCTGTTAACCCGCGCCAGCGCGGGGCAAATCGAACTCTATCTCTCTCTCTCTCTCTCATCTCCGTATCAGACAAGCTTCATCGCCGTAGCATGAGGGCCTCTACACGCCTCCATCAAGGATGAGCGGTCCCCCCAATTTTGCCGCCGCCCTTCCGCCTGCGGCTCCAGGACAACAACAAAATCGGCTCCCCCACTCCCCGCAAGCGGCGTTGACCGGAGACCGGTCAACGTCCCTGACCTCGCCGCGCCCGGCCCTCCTGATGAGATTCATCTTTCATCTGAACGAGATGAGAGAGTTTAACTTTGGAGGCTTTTATGACCATCTCGATCAACTCTTTCGACGAACTCAACATCCTCTTTAACGACCGCATCCAGAGCGCTGGTGAACGGTGCAGCGCGGCAGCTTACGACGACGCCTTCGTCGAGCACAACGAGATGGCCAAGCTGACGATCATGGACGAGCCGACCGCCACCGAGATGCCCGATCCGGACATGGCGCGCGCCGCCGTGGAGCTCGCCGTCGCAACGATCTTCGACGTCTTCCGCGACACCCGCATGGAAGAGTTCTCGCAGCAGATCGTGTGGGGCATCGTCAACTCCTTCCACATGACCGCGCGGCTTGCCGAGGGGCGCGAGGACGACGCAGCGCGCAAGCTTGGCGACCTTGCCCGCACCTACGACCCTTCGGAGATCTACGCCGTCGAGCTCGAGGAAACGCAGCTCCTGTGCCAGACCCTCCAGGGTTGCCGCGAGGCTCTCGAGGCCATGCGCGACCACGCTTCGGAAGTTTACCGCGTCGAGACCGGCAAGCCCTTCCAGGCCACGCGCGGTTCGCAGGTCTCCAAGACCGGGGTCACCGCCTCCCAGATCCAGGCACGGGATTTCCTCGCCGCCAGGTCGCGTGAGCGTCGCGAGCAGTTTGCGCCAGAAGGTCCGATGGTCCTGGTCTCGGGCGGTCAGGACTGGCACGACCACGAGCAGATCTGGGATCGCCTCGACGACATCAAGGCGCGCATCCCGGAAATGGTCCTCGCCACCACCGGCATGCGCAAGGGTGTCGACGCCATCGCCGCCAGCTGGGCCGCAGCACGCCGCGTCAAGCTCATCACCTTCATCCCGGATCGCAAGCACGGCACCCGCGCCGCCTTCATCCGCAACGAGAACATGCTCAAGCTCAAGCCCGTCGAAGCCATCGTCTGCCAGGGCTCGGGCATCCAGAGCAACCTCTACGAACTCCTGCGCAAGGCTCGCACACCGCTGCACGCCCTGCGCACCGCCAACCAGCGTCCCGACGCCAAGCGCGCATGACGCCGCCAGCGAGGGGCTTCGGGCTTCGGCTCGAAGCTCCTCGCGCTTTTTCTTTCGTTGCGCAGAAGCGCGGCTCAGGGGCATCGAACCCCTTCGCCGCGTTGGGGCAAAACAGTGGGTCTCTCTAGTCGTCCCAGTGTGTCGGCCGCGCCGGCACCTGTAAAGGACGGCAGGGTCCCACCATTTTCCCTGCGGGAAAATCGTTGCCCCTACCGCCGCTTTGCGGCCGCTGCGCGGTCCCATGACAGGCACCAGCGCGACCGACCCATGTCCTCCCGTCATCAAGACAAAGGAGGAACACCATGCAGGTTTCGTTGTTCAGGGCTCTGAAGTCCGCTAACATCTCAGACGACGCCGCCGAGAAGGTGGTGCACGCCTTCGAGGAGCACATCGACATGGCAGTCGCTGAAGCCATGAAGCACTACGATGACCGCATCACCGCGATGCAGAGCATCCTCGAGGCGAAGATCGACGCTGGCTTCAAGAACATCGAGGGCCGCTTCACCGGAATAGAGGGCAGGTTCACCGGCATCGAAGGCCGGATGACCGGCATGCAGACCTCGATCGACGTGCTCAAGTGGCTCTTCATCACGCAGGCGACGCTGCTCCTGATCGCAGGGACCGTCGCGGGATACGTCAAGCTCATAACCTGACCTGACGGGGGCTCCGGCCCCATTCAGCATGGTACGCGGAAAGAGGGCTGTCCGGGCGACCGGGCGGCCCTTTTCTCATGCGCGTGCTCTAAACCGATGGCCTGGCAGTCGTGCCGCGCGTGTCGTGGCCGGCGCGGCAGTCCCTTGCTCGCTGGCGGCCCTGCGGCCGCTTCGCCTCGCGCGGTCTGCCTTGCCGGATCACGGCATCGCCCACGTGGCTTGCACCGGTCCGCCGTCGCGGACCAGGTGCTTCGCCCGGGCTCGCCTGCGTTGCGCTGCCGGCGACGTCGACGGCGATCGGCGAGGGCAGGAGGGACCAACTCGGCATCGCCGATCCTCGTGTCGCCCGGTGCATCCGCACCTTAGCGCACGTCGGTCGGCTCGCCTTACCGTGGAACCTGCGGCGAGGCAGCCGGTGTGCCGCGTGCGTGGTGGCCGGCGCGGCAGTCCCTTGCTCGCTGGCGGCCCTGCGGCCGCTTCGCATCGCGCGGTCTGCCTTGCCGGTTCACGGCAGCGCCCGCCATGGCTCGCACCGGTCCGCAGACGCGGACCTGGCGCTTCGCCCGGGCTCGCCTGCGTTGCGCTGCCGGCGACGTCGACGGCGATCGGCGAGGGCAGGAGGGACCAACTCGGCATCGCCGATCCTCGTGTCGCCCGGTGCATTCGCACCTTAGCGTACGTCGGTCGGCTCGCCTCACCATGGATCCTGCCGAGAGGCAGCTGGTGTGCCGCGCGCGCAGACGTTGACACGAATCCCACCAGGAACATGATGAAGCTATGCCCACGCAAATCGCTTCCTCGCCTCGGCCTTTTCTCGCCATCTACCGCTGGCGGGTTGAGCACGAGTTTGAGGAAGCGTTCCGAACATCGTGGCGAGCGATAACGATGGAGGGACGCGACTTGGGTTCCCTTGGATCATGCCTGACCCGAGACGATGCGGGTGACTTCGTCGCTATCGCGTTATGGCCGAGTGAGGAGGCGCGCGCCGCTGCCTTCGCCCAGATGACATCAAGGACTGATTGGACCGGAGCGAAACGGGTCGATGAGATCAAACTCTACGCCGAGGACGATCTGTGGGTCGCCTCCCCATTTGCGCATTTAGCTCCTCGGCAGCCGGATAACTGACCTCCAAGCTACACGGCGCGCGCAGTGGCCAGCGCGGCAGTCCCTTGCTCGCTGGCGGCCCTGCGGCCGCTTCGCCTCGCGCGGTCTGCCTTGCCGGGTCACGGCATCGCCCGCGTGGCTTGCACCGGTCCGCCGACGCGGACCAGGTGCTTCGCCCGGGCTCGCCTGCGTTGCGCTGCCGGCGACGTCGAGGGCGATCGGCGAGGGCAGGGCGCGCCAAGCCGGCATCGCCGATCCTCGTGACGCCCGGTGCATCCGCACCTTAGCGCACATCGTCGGCTCGCCTCGCCGTGGATCCTGCGGAGAGGCAGCCGGTGTGCCGCGCGCGTGGTGGCCGGCGCGGCAGTCCCGTGCTCGCTGGCGGCCCTGCGGCCGCTTCGCTTCACGCGGTCTGCCTTGCCGGATCACGGCATCGCCCGCGTGGCTTGCACCGGTCCGCCGACGCGGTCCAGGTGCTTCGCCCGGGCTCGCCTGCGTTGCGCTGCCGGCGACGTCGACGGCGATCGGCGAGGGCAGAGGGGACCAACCCGGCATCGCCGATCCTCGTGTCGCCCGGTGCATCCGCACCTTAGCGCACGTCGGTCGGCTCGCCTCGCGTGGGCCGGTGTCCGGGAGAGGAGGGGGAGGGAACGGGCGAGTTCAACGCCCAATCGGGAGAGTTCCCATGACGCAAATGGCAATCGCATACATCGGTGGCGCACCGGCCGAAGAAGAGTGCGCGCAGCTCGGCCACACCCCTAATTTCGGCCGCTATAATCGGCTTGAGGTCTACACCTACAAGGCTGCCATCATCGCCCGCTGGGGAGCGCCGCCCGAGAGCGTCAAGTTGCTCGCCGAGCCTTGCCGCCACGACTTCGGGACCTACTACGAGGTGCAGGCGCACTACGATGAGGACGACCAGGCCGCCGCTGACTACGTTGCGGCGATCGAGGAAGGCCTCGCGCGCTGGATCGACGTCGGCTTCCTCCAACCCGTCGTCTACGGTCCGAACGGATCGGTGCGCAGCATCAACTACGACACGCGCAACGAGGCAGTCCAACGCACCATCGTTTCGCTCGAGCGGCAGCGCATCGAAGGTTTCGGCACACCGGCCGAGGCCATGTACATCGACAACCTTCGCGCTGCGTTTCCTGATGCCGCGACGCGCGCCGATGCCATGCTCAGCCAGATCTCGACCGAGCGCCAAATCCGCCGACCGGAGCACCGCCGTGTCGGGATCTACTTCCCCTACCGGCTCACCTTCTACCCCGAGATGTTCAACAAGCATCGCGGTCCGGGCTACCTTGATGGCGACGTGATCGACGTGACGGCGCACGAGCTGCGCCTCGCGCGCCGCAGCTACATCATGTGCGACATCGCCACCGTGAAGACGCTCGATGAAGCCCTGGCGCTCTGCTGGGAACACATGGCTCGCTACGTGATCGCCTGATCCCAGCAGCCCACCACCGATCATGCGCGCAGCCTCGCCTGGCGCAGTCGCTTCGGGACGCGCCGGCGAGCCTTCGGCGTGCGCGATTCTGCACGAGGAAACCATCGCCATGGCCTTCACGACCGTTCACCAATCGCTCTCGTTCGACACCATCATCAAGCCGCACAAGAACCGCTTCCACGCCGAGGTTCACATGATCCGCGTGCTTCGCGAGTACGGCGACTGGCCACAGGATGCGGCCGTCGATGCGGCCCGTAAGGGTGAGCCCGTTCTCGTCCGTGACAACGGCGACGACGAGACCATCGAGATCCGCGAACCCGCTGACTGAGGACCGCAACCATGCCGATCGAGATCGTCGTGGGCCTGCCGCATCTGAGCGACGGGCCCATCCTCAAGCGCGCCCGTGACATGCAGGTGCCGACCCTGATCTCTGCGAACTGCCTCTCGCGCTGGCGCCGTCATGACGGTTGGCGTGAATGGGCGGGATGGCGGCTTGCCACCCTGGCGAATGCTCGGGGGCTGCGCAGCCTCGATCTCGATTCCGGTGGCTACGTCGCGATGGTCACCTATCGCGGCATCCCTTGG
The DNA here is from genome assembly GCF_902506425.1 of Novosphingobium sp. 9U. NCBI lineage: Bacteria > Pseudomonadati > Pseudomonadota > Alphaproteobacteria > Sphingomonadales > Sphingomonadaceae > Novosphingobium > Novosphingobium sp. 9U. Next base: position 50,201 of record NZ_LR732499.1, read on the forward strand.
ACCGTCGAGGACTACATGGCGCTCGCAGCCTCCTATCCGTTCCGGCGCTTCGCCAGTCTGGACTACTGCACCGAGGCGGGTGTCGCGCACGATCGCGAGGAGGTTCTGGACCGGCTCTCTCGCACCATTCGCACCAATCGGGAGTGCCGGTCGCGTGCCGAGGATCTCGGCATCGCCGACAGGTTCATGCCCGTGATCCAGGGACGAGCACCCACGGATTACGAGCGATGCGCTGACGCTCTGCACTGGTCGATGGTGCCCGGTCGCGTCGTGGGCGTCGGCAGCATGTGCCGCCGTCATGTCGCTGGTCCCGAGGGCCTGATCGCCGTGTTCGAGCACCTCGATCGCGTGCTGCCTGAAGGTGTGATGCTTCACGGTTTCGGCGTCAAAGGGTCCGCCCTCTCGTACCTCAAGGGGCTGGAGCATCGCATCGCCAGTATCGACAGCCAGGCCTATGGGATCGCCGCGCGCCAGGATGCTCTGGCCCGCGGTATCCGCAAGCGTGACACGCTGGTCGCATACCACATGGAGGCATGGACTGCGGCGCAGCTGCGCCGCACACACGAGCCCACCATCGCGGTCCAAACCGAGCTCACGTTCGCTCCACCAAGCGGCGAATCAACTGACGCATGGGAGGCAGCTATTGCGCAGGCACGGTGCCAAATACGTGACCTGATCGAGGAGGGTCAGCTCGACCACGATGAGGTGACAGCTGGGTGGATTCAGGAGTGGGCGGCGGACCTCTATGCCGAGAGATTGGAAGCGGCATGAACCTCCTGCGAGGACGGCCGTCGGAATGGAGAGGAGAGGGATGGAGGACGTCGGTTCTTCATAGGAGACGAAGATGTCCATCACCTTTTACGTCACCGATCTCGACACCCGTATCCAGTCCGCACCGGCACCGATCAGCCCTCGTGAGCTTGCCGCATTTCGCAAGTTCATGCGCGAGGCAGGCATCGAAACAGAGGACGATCCGGAGGGCGAACCCGAGGAGCTTACCTACGCTTTCAACGCCTCGATCTGCCGCTTTGCCATGGCCACAATCGCGGCCATTTTCGGCAACAGACCCGACGCCATTGCCGTTATCGAGGAGGCGCAGTTCCTTGGCCGGCTCGTCACTTTTCGCCGCACCGAGGTGACGCACGATGTTCGGATCGAAGTGTCGCAGCGGCTCGATGGTGCCGGCGAGCTCGACCTCGTAAACGGGAACGCCTACGCCATCCTGGAAGCGCTCCAACTGGAGCGTGAGAGCGTTGGCGACATCAGCCTGATCGAGCTACGCGACCGACTGGCAGAACCCTCGATTCGCGCTGGTTTTACCGAGCGTTTTGTTGAGTACCGCCTGCCGTTTTTCGACAAGGTCGCGGCTATGGAGCCGTATGAACAGACACCGCGCCTGGTCTGGGCTTAGCTTCCCTCAGACCTGACGCAGTAAGGGGACGCTTGCTCACGCGGCGTCCCCTTTTTTGCCTGATGCTATCGCGCATCAAACCATTGCGACTGCGTCGCGGATCAGGACGCCGGCACGGTGTCCAGCGCAAGCCGACGTTCGACTTCGTCGACGCCGAGCTTGCGGATCCGGTCGCACAGAGACTTCGCTCTATCGGGCTTCAAGTTCATCAAACCTGACCGCTCCAGCGCGCCGGTTACGACCTCGCGCTCGCGCTCTTCGAGCTTGCGTTTCCGCTCGGCGAGCTTCTCCTCGTCGACCGCGATCTGCGCCCGTTCCTTCTCGAATGATGTCGCCATTTCTGGGACCTTTCTGCTCACACGCGTGAGCTCGAATAATAGCATTGGTTGCCCCGTGACGGGTCATATCACGAGGGCCTGACTTGGCCATAGCGTGAATGAAACCGCAGCGTATTTGAGCACGCTTCTGTGTCGGACTTGCGCCGGAAAGATCGCCGTCTTCATCTCACTGCCCACGCATTCACGAGACGCCGGGATAGGGCTGTAGGGGAGTACGACGCCATTGCGATTCTGAGTGTTCGCCGTTCACGGCCAGGCAGAATGATGGGCTCTGGCGAGCCGGGTTAAGCGGACCATCCGGCTGTGCCGAATGGGCGTTTTCGCAAGCGAGCTTCTCCGGCCTGGCGGCCATGAGCGCCGCCCACCGGGCACGAACCAGCATCACAGGAGAGAACCAGGGAAAAGCAGAACCATGACTACAGCCATAGTCCCTAAGCCAGCACACCTTACACGTTGGCACGTAGGCGTTCTTCAGCGTAAGCTTATGTTGTAGCAACGTTTTTCCGTTTGTGGGCCCGGTTGCAACCGGTTGCAACCTTCGGTCCTAGCTACCCTTTCCGCTTTGTTGTCAGCGGCTTACGCGTTGCAACCGGTTGCAAGTCGGCTCTTTGTAGACGCGCGGCGGTCGTGGTGGTATAAACCGGACTGCGATATCCAAACCAAGTGCCTTTTTTAAGGTACTTGATATGAAAAAGAACATACCCGTCGGTGTTGGCTTATCCGTCGACACGATTGGCCGCTTCGACAGTCTGAGTCAGAAGCTCCAACTCTCCCGGTCCGAGATAGTACGTCGCTGTGTCGATGTGGGGCTTCCCCTTCTCGAGCTCGGCCACCGCGTTGATCCGATCCGGCTCGTCGCGCATATCGAGTACCTGCAGGCCGCGCTTGAGACGATCATAGCGCGCGAGCATAGCGATATCGCAGACCGCCTTTTAGACATCACCGTCGAGCGCGTGGAGAAGTTCCATGCGTAAGAACCGGGCCGCGGACGACATCCGCTTCAACGGTCAAAGCGCCACCATCAAGCATCACTCTGAACGCGGAAAGGTGGTCCGAAACTCGGGCTCGTTCACGCGCGGATCGCAGCTCGTCACCCACGAAGTGCTGATGACCTGGCAGGGCGTGAAGCTGCCCCTGCAAGTCGTCGCGATCTGCTGGATCACCCTCTTCTCAGGCATCGCTTACTTCTGGCTGCTGCCCCAAGAGCTGAGCCTGATCCTGATGCGGATCTGGTCCGGCTTCTGGCTCATGATGGACTTCGATCCGGCCAAGCTCATCAACCTCAAGCTGCCCAACGGGAACCTCATTCAGATCCCGATGGCGAGCGTCAAATACAACAGCCACGTCGTCATCGCGGTCGACAAAGGCATCCGGTTGACCCTCGCTTCGTTCATCGGTGCGGCGTTCCTGACCGTGCCTCTGACGGTGTGGTTCGTCGACTTCTCGCGCAAGCGTGGCAGCGCCATTCTCGACGAGCATCACGAGCGCGGATCGATGCTCGTCGAGCGCCCTATGCTGATCGACGCGATACGCCATTACAACATGGGCGAGCTCAATAAAGAGTGCGCTAAGCACAGCCCGCCACTGGCTCCCAAGAAGGTCGCCATGCTGTCCGTGAAGGAGCGGGCACGGCGCGGATTTCATGTGCCCTATACCCTCGCCGGTGTGCCCTATCCGTGGCGCCTCGAGCAGTCGCACACGATGTTCATCGGCACCACCGGGTCGGGCAAGACGACCCAGCTGCGCGCGCTCGTCAGCCAGGCTCGCAACCGTGGCCATTCGTGCGTGATCTTCGATCTCACCGGCGCGTTCGTGGAAGCGTTCTACGACCCCGAGCGAGACTTCATTCTGAACCCCATGGACACCCGCTGTCCGCCCTGGACGATCTTCAGCGACTGCCACAATCACGCCGACTTCATGGCCGCTGCGGCGGCGCTGATCCCGAGCTCTGGCGATAACGCGGAACCCTTCTGGGCAATGGCCGCGCGAACCCTGTTCGTCGAGATGTGCATCAAGCTGATCGAGTGCGGTGAGACCAGCAACGGCGCCATCGCTGCGCGCCTCATGCAGGCCGATCTGCCCTCCGTTCATAAAATGCTCGAGAACACGATCGCTGACCCGCTGACGGCCAAGGAAGCCGCCCGCATGGCAGAGTCCATCCGGGCTGTGTTCAACACCAACGGCCAGGCCATTCGCTTCCTGCCCGACCCGGTCCCGGGCGGTGCTCCGCCATTCTCGATCAACGATTGGATGGTGGAGCGCGGCGGCACCGGATCGATCCTCTTCATCTCATCGACCCACGCTGATCTCACGCTCAACCGCGCGCTGCTGACGCTGTGGATGGATCTTGCCGTGGGCGCGCTGATGAAGATGCCGCGGACCCGGGACTTGCGCACCTGGTTCCTCTTCGACGAGGTCCACGCGCTGCATCGCTTGCCTGCGATCGAGCATGGCCTGCAGACGGCGCGCGCGTTCGGCGGCGCCTTCATCCTGGGCATGCACAGCTTCAGCAAGCTTGCCGAGACCTATGGCGAGAACGGCGCCGTCCACCTTACCTCGCTCGCCGGCACCAAGCTGATCCTGAAGACCGCCGACATGCCCACCGCCAAGGTCTGCGCCGACTTCATCGGCAACCGCGAAGTGCGCCGCATGGACGAGGCTTACAGTTATGGCGCGAACAGCACGCGCGACGCAGCGACGCTCACGCCGCGCAAGGAAGTCGAGCCGCTCGTCATCCCCGATGACATCAAGGAGCTGCCCTCGATGCACGGTTTTGTGAAGTTCCCCGATGGCTTCCCGGCAGGCCGGATCAAGCTTGAATGGCGCGACTATCCGGCCGTCGCCGAACCCTTCTGCCGCAAGACCGACATGACCATGGCGGCCTACAAGCCGCCCAAGAAAAAGGGCTCTGAAGACGAGGGCGGACGCGAGAATGCGGGGGTGGCAACGACCACCACACAGCCGCCCGAGAAAGGTGCCCATGGACCGGGTAATGAGCCCGAGATCAGCACGAGCAAGGAGAGTGCGGAGAGCAGCGAGGCGCAGCGTGTCCTCGACTTGCGCAAGCGTGGCGAGGACGCCGATGCGCGGACAAACGCCGTCGATCAGCAGCGTAAGGGAGGATCAGAACCGACGTCCATGAAGTCGTGGCGGGAAAGCCTCGCCGGCGCCGGAGTGAAGGCGATCGAAGGGCGGCCAGATCGTCCGACCGACGTTCGCGACCCCACCCAGTCGAGGTCTCAGAACGCCGCCAATGAGCAGCTGATATCGTTCGAGGAGCGGCACGGAATAGGTGCCGAGGACGTCGGTGGCGACAAGGCCAAGGATCACTCGAAGGATCACGAGCCGGACATCGACGACGGCATGGATGTGGGGCTGTAGGCGATGCGCCACATAGAGCCGCTCACCAGCCTTACCGCCGGAATTGCGCGCCGACTGCAGCTCGGGACCCATGAGCTTCTGATCGCTTGGCAAAGCAGCAAGGTGCCTGTGCTAGCCTTAGCGTTCTGCTGGGCCGTGCTCTTCGCGCTAGCTGCCGGCTGCTGGCTTGTGCCGGAGCTAGGGCTCCTCTTGGCGCGAGTTCGTTCAAGCCTATGGCTCATGACGGGCATCGCTCCGTTCGAGCTTCTCGATGTCGAACTGCGCGACGGGCGCGTCATTCTCATGCCCGTGGGAAGCGTCAGATACGACAGCCTTGTCGGAGCGGCCGTAGCCAAGGCCGCCCACCTTGCGCTCCTATCGCTGATGGCTGCTTGGCCTCTCTCCGTTGTTCTCGCAAGTCGGTGGTTCCGCCGCGGGCGCGACATGGACCGGGCGGTCTAGGCCATGCACTCCATCGCCGCAGTTGGCTCGGCTGCAGGAGCAGCCAGCTACTTTGCCAAGGACGACTACTACACCGGCGAGCATGCCGAAGGGCTCAGCGCCTGGGGCGGCGCGGGCGCCAAGGATCTCGGGCTGAAAGGCGAGGTCGGCAAGGACGCCTTCGAGAACCTGCTAAACGGCAAGCTGCCCGATGGCACTGTCGTCAATGCGTCCGAGAACCGCCGAGCCGGGCTCGACCTGACGTTTTCCGCTCCCAAAAGCGTGAGCGTGCTGGCGCTGGTCACCGGCGATCAGCGCATCCTCGTCGCGCAGGAGAAGGCAGTTCGCGCCGCGATGGGCATGATCGAGGGCAAGTATGCCGAGGCCCGCGACTACTCCGATGGCCGCAAGGGTGAGCCGGTACGCACCGGCAATCTTGTCTATGCGACCTTCCAGCACGACACCTCGCGCAAGCTCGATCCTCAGCTCCACACCCATGCCGTTGTCGCTGCGATCACGAAGACGGCACAGGGCACCTGGAAGGCTCTCTGGAACGGCGAGATCTGGAAGAACAACACCGTCATCGGCTCGACCTATCATGCCGCGCTACGGGCCGAGCTGGAGAAGATCGGCTACCGGACTGAGATCACTGGCAAGCACGGCCAGTTCGAGATCCAGGGCGTACCCAAGGGCGTGATCCAGGAGTTCAGCCAACGCAGTCAGGAGATCGATGCGAAGGCGGCTGAGATCGGCGTATCCGGGCCGCGCGGGCGGAACAAAGTCGTAGTCAACACACGCGATCCCAAGCTCAACGTCGAGGACCGTCAGGCGCTGAACAGGGAATGGCGTGACCGTGCTGCCGCGCTGGGCTTCGACGGCAAGGCTCTCGTCCAGGACGCACGCACAAGGACGGGAGAACTGTCGGCCGAACGGTTCAGCCGGACGGGTGCCGGCCTGCGCGAGATCGTCACCGAACTACAGGGCGCCGTGGGTTCTTATGTGAGACCATCCGACCCACTCACGACCAATGGCCTGGCGCGCACGCTCCTGTCGCCGACGGACTTGCGCACCGAGATGGCGGTTGCTTCCGCGGTGCGGATCCTCGGCGCGCGCGAAGCGGCCTTCGACCGCGGCCAGGTGGCCAAGCAGGCGATGGATCTTGGCATCAAGGGCGTCACGTTCGATCGCGTCGACACTCGGATCGAGACCCTGATCGAGAACGGCCAGCTGGTCGCCGGCAAGTCCGATCGGCGCGATGGCGCCTACTCGCTGGTGACCACACCCGAGCACATCGCGCAGGAGCGCAAGCTACTCGAAGGGATTGACGAGGGCAGGGGGGCCAGCCCCGTGATAGTGGCCGCCGGCGAAGCCACGGAGCGCCTGCAGACGGTGGCCGGCGATCGCCCGCTCAACGGCGAGCAGCTCGGCGCCGCGATCCTTGCGCTATCGTCCACCGACCGCACCGTTGTCGTTCAGGGCGTCGCTGGCGCCGGCAAGACCACCCTGATCGAGACCATGGCGGCGGTTGCCAACGAAGAAGGCCGCAACGTCATCGGCCTGGCCTTTGCCAACAAGATGGTCACGATGCTGCAGGACGAGGCGAAGATCCCGGCGCAGACCGTCTCCTCGTTCGTCAACGAGCACTTGCGGGGTGCCCTCGCCGGCAGCGGGGCGCGCTACGATGCCTCGAGCAACGCGCTGCGCGGTTCGATCCTGGTGCTCGACGAGGCCTCGCTCGTCGGCAACCACCAGATGAACAACCTGGTGACGATCGCCAACGCGCTCGAGGTGGACCGCCTCGTGATGATCGGTGACCGCAAGCAGCTGCAGCCGATCGACGCTGGTAAGGCCTTCAGCCTGGTTCAGAGCCATGACCCGTCGTTGGCACGGCTCGAGATCAGCCAGCGCCAGAAGACCGACCACATGAAGGCGGTGGCGACGCTTACCGGGAGCGGCAAGTTCCGGGAGGCGTTCGAGGTCCTCGGCCAGCGCGTCGTGGAAGCGGGCAACGACTACCTCTCGGTCGGGGCGGACAAGTGGTTGGCGCTCTCGGCCGAGGACCGTGACCGCACTGCCGTCTACGCGTCGGGCCGCGATGCCCGCTCGCACCTCAACGAGCGCATCCAGGACGGCCTGCGAGCAGAGGGTGCGATCACCGGCGAGGGGCGCAGCGTCACCACGCTCAGCCAGGTCAACGCGGTCCACGAAGAGCTGCGATATGCGGCGACCTACCGGTCGGGTCAGGTCCTCACCGTCATGCTCGGCACGCGGCCTGCGGGGCTCGATCGCGGCCGCTACGAAGTCGAGCGTGTCGACAAGAACGGCAAGGTCCACCTGGTCGACGAGCACGATCGCAAGCTCAAGTTCGACCCTGCCAAGCTTGACCCGAACGACAATCGCGACCCGCTGACGCTCTACGAGAAGGAGCGCGTGAAACTCCACGAGGGCGACAAGGTGCGCTGGACCGACAGCGACAAGTCGCGCGACCTGATCCGCTCGCAGGACGCCAAGATCCTCGAAGTGGGCGCCGACGTGATCCGGGTGCAGAACGCCAAGGGCGACGTTATCGACCTCGCGCATGGCGACCGCATGCTGGAGCGGCTCGGTCTCTCCTACGCGATCAACATGCACCAGGCACAGGGCATGACGACCGACCAGGGCATCGGCGTCATGCACTCGGCCGAGCGCAACCTGTCCAACGAGCGCCTGACCCATGTGATGGCGACCCGCGTGCGCGAGGACATCACCATCGTCACCAACGATGCCTCCGAGCTCGTCCGCTCGATCGAGCGCAACCCCGGCAACAAGATGAGCGCACTCGAGGCGATCGGCGAGAAGTCCATCGATCCTGCACGATCGCCGCAGGCCGCCGGCGCGCCCAACAATCCCGCCACAGCGACCAACCCGGCGGGCGCGGCCAACAATCCCGCTGAGCCACCCAAGCCCATAATCGATCGCGAAACGCTCAAGGCCGAGCCGCGCGGGCCGATCACTCCGCAGCTGCCTGTGCCCGAAAAGAACCTGGATCTCAGCCTGTGACCAAAGCAGCAACTTCAGTGTGGACCGACTGGGTCGACCAAAGCCGCAAGCTGCTGGAGCAAGCCTGCGGCCCACAGACCGGCACGTCCGCGCGGTGCGCCGAGGTGGTCGACCAATTGCGCCACATCGAACAGCTGGAGCAATGGGCGCTCGCCTTCTTCTCCGGCATGGCCTTCGTCGCCGCGTGGCGGTTCGTGGAAATGGTTTGGAACCGGCTCCGCCCGCCAGACCCGGACGAGCTCGCACCCGAGGCGCACCAGGACCGTGCTCTCTTGTCGAACGGAGGGCATCATGACGCCTGACGCCAACTCTTTGCCTGCAGCTTCGTCCCAGACCGGCGTCCGCGCACCCGATCGCCGCCCTCGCCGTATTACGCGGCCGGACCCCGAACTGCTCATTGCGCTCTGGAAGGGCGTGTGGAGCACCGTGTTCACCGTCGTGACGCTCAGCGGCCTTCTCTTCGCCTGCGTCGAGGATAAACCGGGGACACGGCATCCCACCGGAGCCGCCCGCCATGACTAGCAACCTTCTCCAGCTGGTCCTGCCGGTCCTGGCGTTGTTCGGCGTGGTTCTGCTGCTCAAGGGGCTACTCGGCAGCTTTACAGGTCCGACCGTATCGGTGCGGCCGATGCCGCTGATGACGCCGGCCGAGCGCAAGACGATCGGGTACATCGAGCAGATCCTGCCGTGGGCGAGGATTCACGCTCAGGTGTCGATGGGTGCCATTCTGGCGCCGAGGAAGGGCCTCAACCGCTCTCAGGCTGCCACCGTCCGCAACCGCTTCTCCAGCAAGCGGATCGACTACGTCGTCGAGCATCGTCGCTCCGGACGGATCGTCATGCTGATCGAGCTCGACGACCGAACACACCGGCCCGACCAGGACGCGCGCCGCGACAAGATGACGGCCTCTGCTGGCTTCGCCACCTTGCGCCTGCCGGCCGAGGAGCACCCGACCCTCCACAGCGTCAAATATCACATCAACCGAGCGTTCGCGCAGCGGCCTGACCTCATGCCGAGCGGGGTGGCTCATGTCGCTTGATGATCGTGCCTACATGAAGGACCGCTATCGCAAACGGCGCGGCCTTCCGCCTCTCAAGGGTACGACGTGGAACAATCGCAAAAGTCGCGTCGAGCTGGACGACGGCATTCCGCTCGGCAGCGCCAGTTGGATCGGCAAGGACCGCGGCAAAGAGTTCGAGTTGAAGAACCCCGGCTACAAGGATCGTCCGACCGGCACGGCCCGCGGTGGCCCATGGTTCGAGCCGAAGAACCAGGGCTTTGACTATCAGAAGAACCGGTGGCGGCCGAAGCGCAAGCACTCGGCTAGACGGTCGGGCACGCCGTGGTTCCGCTATGTCCCGCTCGGACTCGGTCTTCTGCTCATAGCCATTCCAATGCTCCGAGACGCGAAGCGGCAGGGCTGGGTCCCGGACATCGAACAGGAGACGCCCTTCCCCGGATCGGGCAGCGTCACCGTTGCCCGCAGCCTCGACATGGACCGGGTTACCAGCTGGCTCGAGGTCCAAGCCAACAGTGCAAACGCCGTGGTTCAACTGTTCGAGCCCGACACGAAGAAGCACGTAATCTCCGTTTACGTGCGTGGTGACGATCATGTGCGCGTCCGCGTGCCCCGCGGCCTGTACGAGGTGCGGCTGATCGAAGGCAGGAAGTGGCACGGCACCGTCCGCTTCTTCGGCTCCAGCACAACCTACGAGACCGTCGCTGCACCGCAGCGATTCCCGCACCAGGGCGGCTTCGGCATCGATCTCAGGCGCCGTCCGCACGGAGGCCTTCCGACCCGTTTGATGATGAACGACCCCGACAAACTCTAGGAGAATGACCATGAGCTTTGATTACGATGACGTCGGCAGCTTCGGATCGCGCCGTGCGGCCGAGGACTGGGCAAAGCGCAACAACATCGATCCGCGCGACCTCCACATCCGCGAGGGCAACGGCGGCTGCGACGTCGGCGTGCGCCGCTCGGCTATCCCCAGCGACGGCTTCAACGACGGCGACAAGCGCCGCCGCGACGGCTTCTTCTGAAAGGATCGTACCATGCGAGCTTACATGATCGCAGCGGTCCTTTCGGCCGCGATCGCCACCTCCCCTGCCTACGCACAGAAACTCGGCAAGGGCGGCATGGGCGTCGATGAGACCGTCGACCTGCCCCGCTGCAGCAAGCCTTTGGGCAGCGTTGCCCTGGTCGAGGACAAGAGCGCGCCGAGCGTCGAAGATCAGCTACTTCCCGGCATGCGCGCCCTCGTTGCCATGGCCGAACGGCAGAACGGCGGATCCCCGTCCAAGGTCGATCCGGTGCCGGTTCTGAAGCTGCTCACCGCCCGCTCCAACTGCTTTGCCATCGTGGAGCGGGGCTCGGCCTTCGACGCTCTGCAGCGCGAGCGCGACCTCGCCGCCGGTGGCAGCGTCGCGGGCGGCTCCTCGCTCAACAAGGCGACGCTGCGTGCCGCCGATTACCTGCTGAGCGCCTCCGTACTCTACTCCGACGCTAATAGCGGTGGTGGTGGCGGTGGCATCGGCGCTGCTTTCGGCTCAGCCGTGGGCCTCAAGACCAAGACTCTCCAGTCTCAGGTCATGCTGACCGTCGTCGACGTGCAGACCGGCCTGCAGGTCGCCGTGGCGACCGGCTCTGCCCGCAAGAGGGACCTTAGCGTCGCCGGTGGCGGCTTGCTGCTCGATCTCGGCGTAGGTGCCTTGGGCGGCGCCTACACCAGCACGCCGGTCGGCCTGGTGACCGCCCATGCCCTGCTCGACGCCTATCGCAAGATCGCCGTCGATATCCGCGGCCGGACAGACACAGCTCCCGCCGCCGGGACCCCCGCGCCGGCGCCGGCGCCGAACAGCGCCGCGGCACTTCCGCCCAAGCCCTGACTCAGACCCCTGATCCGCGAACCGGCCGTTCGGCCTACTTCACGAGAGGACTACCGATGAAATACCTTGTCTCTCTTGCCGCCGTCCTGGCCGCTGCAGCCGGCTCGCCGGCGATGGCCCAACCGTTCGAGAAGGAGGAGAGCCGCGCCCATGCCGCTGTCCAAGAGATGCAGACCGCCGCAAGCAAGCTCCAGAGCGACACGCGCGGCGCCAGCCTCGAGCAGATGCGCAGCCAGTTCAACAAGCCGGCCGCGATGCTTTGCAACGAGAAGGATGGTCACTGTCCCGACTGCCCGCACAAGGACTGCACCGAATGTCCCGAGCACCAGGCATCGAACGGCAACTGCCCCGAATGCGCCGAGCACGGCGAGGGCCTGTGCAAGGAAAAGGGGCACGCATAGATGCTGCACAGTGCGAGCCGCCGTCTGTCCGGCGGCACCGCCGCTGTGATGACCGCGGCTCGATCGAGCGGGCGCGTGCGCGTCACCGGCGTACTTCACCTCGCCCAGCGCGGGCCGGTGCTGATGACCGACGACGAGGCATGGCTGCTTGAGACCGAGGAAGACCTGACGCACCTCGCTGGCCGGACGGTCATTGCCGAGGGCGAGCGCCATGGTCTGGACCACCTCCGCGCCGACTACGTCGCGCCGGCACCGAGGGAGCCGTCATGAACATGGCCAGTGTTCCAAGGACCAAGTGTCCTTATTGCCTGCGCGCCGTGCAGCCCTGGCGCCGGCAGCAGCGCCTAGGTCTCTGCAGTCAGTGCCGCCGTCCGCTCGCGCTCGTGCCAACCATCATGAACCCGCGCGTCTACCGGATCTGGAATGTGTTCAGCATCCTCTACATCGTCGCTCTGCCGATCATCGGCGGCGCAATCGTGTCGATGGTGATCGGCGACCTTCCACCGCGCGAGCTGGTGATCGTCATCGCGGCCATGCTGCTGCTGTGGGGCAGCATTGACCTTTGGGAGGGCATTGCCGGCGTTCGGACCCGGATCGCGCGTTCCCGAAATGTCGTCCACGATGGCGCCGTGGCGCGCCGCATTTCGATACCTCGGATCTTTGCAGGGGTTGCCGCGCTGGTGCTCGCGACCGCCGGCTTCGCGATCTGAATCAGACAGGATCAAACTTGATGGCCCCCGACGCGAACGGCAATAGTACACGCTTCACCGCTCTACTCAGTGGGGTGCTGCAGCAGGTATCAGCTATAGCGCTCGTCGGCACAGCCTTCTTCTACTATGCTGGCTATACCTATCTCGACACCCGATATCGGGCATTCGGGCTCAACTTCGGTGCTGCTTCGGCGTCAACCGGTGAGATCATCGGGTGGGGCTACCTCGCGACGCTGTTCGCCGCTTGGCAAGCGATTGCGAAGTGGATCGGGTACTTGGTGGCCGAGATCATACTCCTCGTTGTGCTCTTCGGGCTGATAGTTGTGGTGGTCAGACGAAATGCCCTCTGGCGTGAGTGGCTTAGAAGTAAGTTAGAGCAGCACCAAAGGACGGTCGATGCAGTTTCTTCGCGCATCCTCTTCATATGTCTTTGTTTGATTGTCCTGATAAGTTCCGCGCCTGCCGGGTACGTATCCGCGAAGTACGATATTACGGGGATCAAGAAGGGCGTTCAGAAAGGATGCTGCTATACCTATGAGGATGGCACCGTAAAAGCGACCGGCGTCTTGCTTGGGATGGACAAGGACCATCTATACGTCGTCACCAATCGAGGGTTGGTCACGCTGACGACAGCACATCTCAAGCTTGCGCCCGCGTTGGCATCGTCAGCTAAACGTCGGAGCCCGCTGCAGCCGGCGGCGAGTGCGGGCAAACAGCTGTAGCTCCCCACCTTCCATCCCGCGGAAAATCCTGTAGACGGTCCACCAAGGGGTCATGCGATGGCGGCACAGGGTTGGATTTCGCTGTTTACTGCGGCACTCGGCGGCGGCTTTACGGTCAAGACGCTTGAAATCATCTACCAGGAATACAAGCATCGGAAAGACCGGCGGACAAGCGATACTAAGACGGTAGAAGTCAGCCTTGAACCCATGTTGCGTGCGGCTGACGAGCTCGTTGGAAAGCTACGATCACTTGCCGAGCAGGACTTCATACCGATCCACGATCCCGACACTGAGACGTTAGGGGAGCCCGGCTTCGCGAGCGTTGTCTACTTGTTTGTCCAATTCTGGTCGGAACTCGAGATTCTCCGGTTCCGCAGCTTATCGAGCGCTGTTGCTAGGAGTCCTCGAGGCCGGCAAGCTCAGGCATTCCTGACCTGCCTGGAATCGCGGCGGGTGCGCCTGATTGATCGCATCGCGCAGCGCGCGATCGGCGAGGCGGCCCTAATGAATGCGCGCACGATGAACTTCGTGGAGTTCATTCGCGCGTGTGACACAGACCCCTACATGAAGCGCTGGCTACGCCCGCTTCTCCAGGTCTTGACGCATCTGAAGCGGACCGACATGCGGCAACGGGTCTTACAGTACGCAACTGTAGTTCATGCCTTGATCGACACGCTCGACGTGGAACACCTAGTCACGAGCGACCGCCCGGCGGTCCCAAACAAACTGAACACGAAATCGTGGAAGGATCTGAACTACCGGGTCTTCGGCGTCTATCTGACGTTCGTAACCGATCGCTCAAAATACATAGGGCCGCCAAAACGGCGACCCTAGGAGCGTCTGTTCGGCGGTGCGCGGGGATCCAGGATCCGTTGCACCGCCTTTAACTCGGTGCTGCAGTTCGCAGCGTGCTTGTGATGTAGGATTTCAGCGCAGCCGAGTCAACCTCGGTCGTGACCGCTTCACCGTAAGCGTCCGGCCCGGACCGTTCAGGGGCACCTGCTCAGAGCAAGCGGCCGCTTTCAGGTCGGGCTCAAGGCCGACTCTATGGCGATGTCGGAGTGGATAGCCGACATGCCAGACCGTCGACTAGCTGCCTTGTCGACCCGCAGCTTGCTGGAGGTGCTTTAATTGCACCCGGTAGAGCATAGCCAGCTGTTCGTGAGCTTCGGCAGCCTCCTAGCATTGCAGCTGATGGGGGAGTGAAGCCCCGGCATGCGGCCCGGCCAAGCCGCTGACTCCAGCTAATCCAGACCTGCCCGGCGGGTCCGACCTGGACGCAGCCTGAGATTAGAGGGCGCCTCCGCTTCGGCGGGGGTTCTCTGTTGACGCCCGCCTGCGGGCAACCGGCATGCCACAGCAAATGGGCGGAGGGGGCTATGGCGGACCTAACTTCCTATCGCTCCCGCCCCACGATGCGTTCTGCCTCTCCGGCCAACGCCTCGGCTCGTACGATTAGCCGCGTACCGTTTGCACAGTCCACGAACGGAGACCGAGCAGAAATCGAAGGAGGAAACACGTAATTCGGGTGCTTCGACATGAAAGCGTCCTGAACACTCCCTAGCCGAGTTGTAAGGGCATCGATTCGCGGCTTCAATTCCGGGCAGGTAATATTGTGAGACACATCGACCCAGGCGGCAAATGCTTGCGACCAGACCGTCACCTCGGGATCGGCTTGATCACCACTTTCAGCACAGGCGATTGTGTTGATCGGCAGCGCAACGATTAGCGCTAAGATGTACCGGTAGATACGCATGTCGGATAGGTAACGCGTTCAGCGCTTCGTCCGCAACTGGCTGCGAGCAGCCGGGCTGCTTGCCAAAAGCTCGGAGAGATCCGCCTTCTTATCAGCCGATGGCGCGTACCATTCAGACGACGTGACCACGGGCAACAGCGCATCATGGACGAAGGCACCGGCCGCCTTCTGATGCTTGTCCCAGTCGCGGAGGTGTTCTTTACGCAAGCGGCCCGAATGGTTAGAGGCTCCATAGCCGCAGGCCCTGAATGCCCATTTAGGTGCGGTTAGGACTGGTGCTCACCCCCAAGTCGGCACCAGTCCGCTTCCGTCTGGCATTGTTGCTGGCAACGGTCCGCGTTTAACCGTCATCGGCTGTCCAGCCTGTCAAGCACGGATCCGACTCGAAATGACTGACAGGCAGCTCCAATCTACCTGACCCCAGCCTTTCGGCTCCACAACGCAGGGCGCGCCCGTCCTCAAGCTGCGATCGTTCCGCTTAGCCGTGCGAAAGAACCACATAGGCGCCGCAGCATCTCAGCCGCCGCAGCGATGAGCGCAACATAGCCGAGCTAGTCGTGTCCGGACATGAGGAGCTATTCTGGCGTTGGCACACGCCCATGATGATCAGGATGGGCTACGCAGAGAGCTAATGCTAATGAGTTTGTGCGCTAAAGATGTTCGCGGTGTTAGACCCAGCTACTTTCGAGGAAAGCAGTGGCTCCCATGAAACCCATCGGCAATCGGGCACATCTGTTTAAGAGCGCGCGCTTGGAAAAGCTGACCTTGCTGTCACCCCGCACCTTCGTCACGGTATGGGCGCTACTGCTGCCGACGATCGCGTGGGTAGGCTGGAGAGATGTCACCTTATGGCAGGGGGTTGGCCTGCTAGCCGCTGGGCTGGTGGCATGGACCTTGTTCGAATACGCGATGCATCGCTACCCGTTCCACTTGGAGGCGGAGCAGCCGGTACTCAGGCGATTGGTGTTCCTGACGCACGGGAACCATCACGTGAGCCCGAACGACCGGATGCGAAACCTTATGCCGCTGCTGGTTAGCCTGCCGGTGTCGGCGCTGGCATGGGCGACGAATCTGGCATTGCTCGGCTCCTCCGGAACCTGGCTGTTCCTCGGTTGGATCACCGGCTACGTGATTTATGACCTCGTGCACTACGCCTGCCATCAGCGGCCAATGCGTGGAGGTTTCGGAGCCGTGCTCAAACGCCATCACATGCGTCATCACCATGTTGACGAGCGCGGCAACTATGCGGTGTCAGCAATCTTCTGGGATCGCGTTTTTGGCAGTCGGATCAGCTCGCTTAGAGAGTTAGCATGTTTAACGTCGATTTCGGAAGATCAATGATTAAGCACAGACCACAGTTGGCGATGCGTCCAATATCGCCCGAATAGGCATACTCGCCCCTGCGGCGTGCACTTCCGCGTGGTCCGGCCATGCGCTCAGCATCGGTGCTCACGCCAGTACCGCTCCCATCGCAGCCCCCAGCCACCGCGCACCATGGCACAGGATAGATCACCGCCAACCGGGGACACACACCAGGCCGCAGTCCGCTTGCCCCTACCGTTGCCCTCCGATCGGCACTTGATCTGGCCCCTAATTCACCGGACACCCCTCAGGACGTTTCAACCTGAGCCGCTCGAAACTCGCGTGGTGAGCGCATCTTGAGGCCCGAGTGGGGGTGATAGTCGTTGTAGTCCTCGATCCAGGTCTTGATCAATGCCAGT
>NZ_LR732500.1 GCF_902506425.1 Novosphingobium sp. 9U
GTCATGAACCTTGGAAGGATCGCCCGCGAAGCTCCATCATGCGGCGGCATATGCCGACCGCGAAGACGACCATGCTCCCGGCAACGGCATCTCCAAAGCCCTCTTGCAACCGACGCGATTAGACGACAAGCGTCCGTAGATGGGGAGCGCGCGTCAGCGGACCGCAGGGATCGTGTTCAATCTCGGTCCGCTGCAAGGAGCGAATACGGCCCGAAGACTCGGCCTTGTTGCTGAGCCGTGCGGAGAGTCACGCCCTTGTTCATCAGAAGGCCCGGCGGAAGCTTGTCCATCGATTCGCAGACCCTCGAGATCAAAAGGGTGCCCAGCGGCGTTGGATCTCATCTGTGTCGTATCCCAACTCCAAAGCCACGCGGCGGATAAGTGGATCCCACCCGCTGCGCTGCTCGGCGTATGCAGCGTTGTCCGGCTGGATCGTGATGCCCGCACCGCGCATCGTTGCGAGAGCGGCGGCATAGCTCTCTTCATAGCTCGGACCGTGTCCTGTTGCGCGTTCGTCGTCGGAGTTGGGAAAATGCCGGTCCAGGGTCTGCAACAAGAGCAGGGCGCATCGGCGCAGCGCTCCGACGGACGCGGCGCGTACGAGGGTTCCGTACTTGTGCTGATCAAGCGAAGTGTCGATCAAGGTCGTGAGATCGAGCAGCACGAAGCTGAACCGCGACACCGCATACCGCGGCTCGGAAAAGCGGAAATAGAACAACAGCGGGTAGAAGTGGTGCGCTTCCTTGATCGTGGCGAGCGAGCGCGCAAGATTGCTCAGCTCGCTGGTGGCGTCGCTGAAGTCGCCACCCGGGCCAAGCCGGGCCAGCATTTCGGCAGCGTCTCCCTTTCCGCCTGTCAGCAGGTCGACATTCAGCGCCAGCGCATTGCGCTCCTGAAGGGCGGAATAGACCTGGACCAGGTAGCTCAACACCAGCGACAAAACCGAGGCGCCGATCAGCGAGTTGAGGAGGAATAACAGCCTCGTGTCGGAAGTGTGCGGCGAATAGTCGCCTCCGCCCACGATCGACAGGCTGCTACCCGCGACCAGCAGCGCGGTGACGAAGTCTGTGGGCGTGTCCCCGCTGCTCGGTCGGATCGCGGTGCCAAGTTCCGGGCGGATGACGAGCGCGGCACCGGCGGTAAGCCCGAGCGCCCAGAACCCGATCAACGCGACGACGATGAGCGGTCCCGCAAAGGACAGGACCGCAGAGCGCCGGCGGCCGAACGGTCGTGAGATGGCTTTGATCAGGGCCCAAATTAGTCGGTTCCAGCGCGGTGCCAGGACGCCCGTGCCGGCTCTTGCGTAGAGCACGGTCAGGAAGATGTCGGCGAGGAAGAGCAGCATCAGCACCGCCCCGCCGATTTGCTCGAGAGTCATGGCCGTGCCTCGATGCGCCTGCTGCTACGCAACCATCCCGGGCAGCGCGTCCGCGACCGTCCCTTCTGCCCGATAGTCCGGCGGGATCGCGAAGTCGCGCCGGGCCAATCCACGCGAGGCCTGCGCACCCTGCGGAAAGCCGCCACGGTCGGAGTAGTCGCGCCGGGAGTTCGGGGCGCGACGGTGCGCCGCCTTCACGCCGAGGTAGGCGACGACGTCGAGCACGGTGATCCCGATCACCAGGGCGGTGGCGACGGCCGCGTTGCCGCGCTTCGGGTTGCCGGGACGAAGTGCGATTGCAAGCGTTGCGAGATCAAGCGCATCGCCTGCGATCCGCGACGCCAGGCCGGCCGGCTTGTCGACCGACAGCGTCGGCACCGCGCTTGCAAGCTCGCGCACGCCGTAGGCGCGGATTAGGCCCGTTTTGTGGCCGAGCCCGAGCTTGCGGCCGATCCGGCCGGGCACCAGCACCTCGGCAAGGCCAAGGCCGATCGAGAACCACCCGAGAAAGCGAGACAGTCTGTCCGGGGCAGTAAGCGAGCTTGGACCCTTGTGCTGGACCCGCGGGTCTCCTTTCGAGCGGGCGATATGCGTGACGTTGGTGAGTGGCATGATGACACCTTTTCGTACTGAAGGTCGGACTGGGTTCAGGGGCGAAGCATGACCTTGATGCAGCCGTCGGCCTTGTCGCGGAACGTGCGGTACATCTCGGGACCTTGCGAGAGGTCGACCTTGTGGGTGATCACGAAGGAGGGATCGATCTGGTCATCCTCGATCCGGCGGAGCAGGTCCTCGGTCCAGCGGGGCACATGCGCCTGCGCCATGCGGAAGGTCAGCCCCTTGTTCATCGCCTGGCCCATCGGGATCTTGTCGACAAGGCCGGTATAGACGCCGATGATCGAGATGACCCCGGCTGGCCGGCAGACATAGATCATCTCGCGCAGCACGTGCGGGCGGTCGCTCTCGGCCATGACCATTTGCTTGGCGCGGTCCAGCAGCGTGTCGGGCTGCCCGGCGCTCACGTGGCTCTCGGCGCCGACCGCGTCGATGCACTTGTGCGGTCCCTCGCCGCCGGTTAGCTCGTTGAGGCGCTCGACGACGCTTTCCTCCTCGAAGTTGAGAGTGATCGCGCCGGCGGCGGCAGCCATCGACAAGCGCTCAGGCAGGCAATCGATGGCGATCACCTTCTCGGCGCCGAGTAGGATCGCCGAGCGGATCGTCATCTGGCCGACGGGACCACAGCCCCACACCGCGACGGTGTCGCCGGGCTGGATATCGGCCTGTACCGCGGCCTGCCAGCCGGTCGGCAGGATATCGGACAGAAACAGCAGCTTCTCATCGTCGATGCCGTCCGGGACCTTGATGTGGGTGGTGTCAGCAAACGGTACGCGCAGGTATTCGGCCTGACCTCCCGGGTAGCCGCCGGTCAGGTGCGTGTAGCCGAACAGGCCGGCGGTGCGATGGCCGAACGTCTTATCGCCAAGCTGACCCTTCCTGTTGGTGCGCTGACACACCGAGAAGTTGCCGCGACGGCACTGGTCGCACTCACCACACTGGATGGTGAAGGGGATGACGACACGGTCACCGACCGCGAGCTTGTCCTTCGAGGCGCTGCCGACTTCGACCACTTCGCCCATGGTCTCGTGGCCCAGGATGTCGCCGGGCAACATGGCCGGGATCAGGTTGTGAAACAGGTGGAGATCGGAGCCGCAGATTGCGCAACTCGTCACCTTGATGATCGCATCGCGGGGATGCTCGATTGAGGGATCCGATACCGTGTCGTAGCGGACGTCTTCCTTGCCGTGCCAAACCAGCGCCTTCATGAAATCCTCCTTGGCTGCACCGCGACCTAACCGGTCATCGATGCTGTCAGGCACCCGGACGATCACTAGGGAACCATCCGAGCACTCCAGGACTCGCCGGAGAACCGGCAGCCTTGGAGGGGCGGACGGATGGCGGCCGATACACCAAGAACGGACAAGCAGGCGCGTCGCGAGCAGCAGACGCTGCTGACGTCCGTGCTGGATCACCTGCCGCTGGGCGTGGGCGTCTACGACCGCCACGGAGATCTGATCCACTCTAACCAGCGTCTGCGCGACTATGTCGGGTTGACGGCGTTGCCTTCGCGACAGAAGGAGAATGCGGCACGATGGCTTTCCTTCGATGAGAGCGGACACCAACTCGAACCTGCCTCCTATCCCGGCGCGCGAGCACTGCGCGGTGAGAGGGTCGTGCCGGGGATCGACTTCCTATACAGCCCGGACAATGCACCTGCACGCTGGATGCGGGTCAGCGCGGTCCCGCTGGAGCACCGCAGTGACTCGGACGCTGGGGTGATCGTGGTCGTCCAGAACGTGGACGATCTGAAACGCGCGGCGGAACGGATCGCACAGGCGGGCGCCGTGCTTGCCACTCAGACGCGGTTTCTAGACACCACACTCTCGTCCTTGCCGGACTTCGTGTACGCTTTTGACCGGCAACACCGGTTTGCCTACGCCAACCAGGCGATGCTCGCGCTGTTCGGGCTGACAGCGAACCAGATGATCGGCAAGACATTCGCCGAACTCGATTACCCTGCCGAACTGGCCGAACGGCTTAACGGTCACATCGACCGCATCTTCACTGACGGTTCGACCGTCGAAGACGAGGTCTTTTTCAAAAGCCCGATCGGGTACGAAGCGTACTTCGCATTCAATTGGGGGCCGGTTCGGGGCGATGACGGCCAAGTCGAATTGGTTGTGGGCGCATCGCGGGATACGAGCGAGCGTCGTACCTTCGAAGAGGCGCTGGCGAGGAACGAAGCGCGGCTACGCGCCGCCACCGAGCTCGTCGGCCTTGGAATCTACTCGTGGGATCCAGTTACAGGCGCGCTCGAGTGGGACGATCGCGTGCGCGCTATGTGGGGGCTGCCGCCTGACGCTGCCGTCGATATGGATGTCTATGAGGCAGGGATCCATCCGGAGGATCTCGCCAAGGTTCGCAGCGCCATCGTCGCTTGTATCGATCCTGCGGGCGATGGGCGCTACCGCATCGAATATCGGGTGACCGGTCGGAGCGATGGTGTCACGCGCTACATAGCAACTTCCGGCCAGACGACCTTCGAGAATGGACGGGCGGTAGGCTTCATCGGCGCTGCCATCGACGTCACTGACCAGCGCAGGGCCGAAGCCATGATCCGCGCTAGCGAAGCGCAGTTCCGCGGCTTTGCCGAGCACAGCAGCAACCTTATCTGGGTGGGGGACCCGACTGCCGGCACGATCGTCTATCGCAGCGCCGCTTATGAAAGGATTTGGGGCCAGCCGCGCGGAGAGGCGGCAATCACCGTGTCCGACTGGATGAAGGATGTTCATCCCGACGACCGGCAGCAAGTCGAACATGCTCTTGCCAGTGCGAAGGCCGGCGAGGTGGCGCAATTCGAGTACCGTATCATCCGTCCAGTTGACGGCTCGATACGCTGGCTTCGCGACACTAGTTTTCCGATTCCGGACGAGAATGGTGCCGTGACCCGGATCGGCGGCATTACGGAGGATATGACGCAAGACGATGTCCACCAAGTCTATGTCGTCAGCGCCAGGCCGGCACAGGCGCGCCAGCTTGCCGCCGCCGTTCGCGCGCTCGGCTATCGGGCCCGGACGTTCGAGAGCGCCGCTGCCTTTCTCGACATCGCGCCGGTGCTCGCGCCGGGCTGTGTGCTGGTCGATCTGCGTAAGGCCAGAGAGGACGGACTGACGATCCCACGTGAACTCAAGGCGCGGGCGCTGGCTCTACCGACGATCGCAGTAGACACTCCGGGCGCCAGCACGGCGGCCGTGGTGACGGTGATGAAGGCGGGCGTGATCGACTATCTCGTCGCCGCCGACGACGATGCCTTTCGTGCAACGCTTGTCGCGGCAATGGCGGACTGCCGTAGCGCACCGCGGCAACCTGCAACCGATCAGACCGGCGCTGCTCGGGTCGCAAGGCTGACGCCGCGTGAACGCGAAGTGCTGGCAGGGCTGGTGAACGGCGGGACCAACAAGTCGATCGCTCGCGCTCTCGGGATCAGCCCTCGCACGGTGGAACTGCATCGCGCCCAGGTCATGAGCCGGCTGAACGCGGCCAACTTGACCGAGCTGCTACAGGTGGCCTTAAGCGCTGGCATGTCTCCATCCAGCGGCAACACGCGGGGCCCGAATAAGACTACATAGGTATCGTCCGGATGCAGGCTGGGGGGCGCTGGGCGCAGGACAATTTTGCCATGACATCGATCTTGCCCTCTCCCGCCCGCGCCACCCGAAGCGCTCTTGGACCATGCCGGGAAAGCGACCTGCTGCTGCGGGAGATGGCGCATCGCAGCGTCAATGATCTTCAACTCGTCGTGAGCCTGCTTGCTATCCAGAGCCGCCGCACTGCAAACATCGAGGCGCGACAGGCATTGGCCGACGCTATGCACCGTGTCGCCATACTGGCAGATGCCCGTTCGTGCCTGCTCAGAGGGGGGCTACCGTCCCTGGAAACAGCGCTGCGGGCGGTGGCCGATGCGCTCAGCAGCCAGGCCGAGCCGCGTGGCATCGTACTTACGCTCGAATTGGCTTGCCGTGCGTCGGGGCTATCGTCGATCCAAATCGCTACCTTGGCTCTCGTCGTCAATGAATTAGCGACCAACGCGATCAAGCATGCCTTCGACGAGAATCGCGGTGGTCAAGTGACCATTTTCGTGAGGCGCCTTGACGAGCTTACCGTGTGCGTCGGGGTTGACGACGATGGTCGACCGTTTCCAGAGACCGACGTTTGTCGCCGCAACCGAATGGGGCTCGGCCTGGCGAGGCGGCTGGTGGACTCGGTAGGTGGCTTACTCATCTTGCCCCCGAGCGGATCGAAATCGATCGAGGTTAGGGTGCCGGCGCACGAATACTGAGAAGTCATCTTCACGTTGTTTATGACAAGATTTGATAACGCTCTACGAGATCGCAGCCGCGCAGCTAACTAGCGAGTGCGAGGTAGTAAAAACGGACACATGGCCGGGATAGCGCCGTGGAGGGTAACGGCTGCCCTCGCGCCTGTCCGTCACCCATCGATGGTCGTTCTTCGTCGGACGGAACCATCTATTGCGAACCGCGAGTCCGAACTCAAGCAGCAGCGGATCGAAACGATAGCGCGCCGAGACCCTCGGCACGGCCGGGCGGCGTTGAGCGTTACGTGATCACATGAGGGCGATTGAGCGCCGCGCGTCCGCCGTGCAGGCCTTATGCTTGGACAGGTAATGAGAACCGTTGTGGGCGTACATACACAAGGAGGTCAGAAATGAGTGACCAGCCGCCCCGAAATGTAGTCATCTTCGGACCCGAGGACGTTCACGCGCTGGAGATCGCCAGCGTCATGGACACCTTCAACGAGGCGAATGCCGAGGCGAGTGCGACGCTCTACGCCATGACTTTCGTTTCCGAGCGGCGCGACACCATTCGCTGCGCATCGGGCCTCCGGATCGTTCCCGATCAATCGATCTTGGAGCCCGTTCCGGAGATCGATACGCTCCTCGTCGCTGGAAGCTACGGGGTTCCCGGTGAACCGTCGGACGCAGTGATCACTTGGTTGCGGGAACGATGCGCCTTGGCGCGGCGCTTTGGCTCGGTCTGCACTGGCACCTTCCTGCTCGGAGCTGCGGGCCTGATCGACGGACGCGAGGTCACCACCCACTGGTACTATGCGGACGCGCTGCGATCTCGGATCCCGGCCGCGCGTGTCGACGCGGACCGGATCTTTATTCGTGAGGGTCCGCTGTTCACCTCCGCCGGCGTTTCTGCCTGCATCGATTTGGCCTTGTCGCTGATCGAAGAGGACCATGGTCGCGATCTCGCGGTGTCAGTCGCGCGGCACCTCGTCATGTACCTCAAGCGCCCGGGCGGCCAGTCGCAGTACAGCGTGCCACTCGCGGCGCAGGCGCGCACGCAATCACCAATCGCTCGTCTTCAAGCCTGGATCATCGATTATCCCGACCAAGATCTGAGCGTCGCGGCGCTTGCGAGCAGGGTGGCCATGAGCCCCCGCAACTTTACACGTGTGTTCCGGAGCGAGACTGGCCTCAGCCCCGCCACTTTCGTCGAGCAAGTGCGCATCGACAAGGCTCGGCGCATGCTCGAACTTACGTCGCTGCCGCTGGACCAGGTGGCGAGGCTGAGCGGGTTGGGCACAGCGGGATCGGCGCGGCGCATTTTTCTGCGTCGCCTCGGGATTTCGCTCCGACAGTACCGTGATCGGTTCAAGCTTGGGAACACGGCCGCCAGCGACTGATTGTCCGCAAGTGCGCGATCTTTGGCGGGATCTGTGCACGTACCCCGGTTGTTCGGACGATCAGGCCGGGCCATTACCCGCGGCTAACTGGCACTGTCCCTCCATTTGGGAGCTGCCCTCACCGACTGCCGAGCCGAACCTTGCCTTTTGCGTCGCTAATTGTCCCACTGCTGTCTCGATCGCGTAATCCGCGCCGCTCAGCGCACGCTGAGTGGCGGTCGAGGGCGATTGTCGATTGCGCACAGGAGGGCATCCTCGTCGCTGACATCTGCGCGCCCGACGCGCCGATCGTCTACGTCAACCGCGCCTTCGAAGCGATCACCGGCTATTCGTGCGATGAGGCAGTTGGCAAGAACTGCCGTTATCTGCAAGGCAGCGATCACCTGCAGCCCGAGATCGGGGTCATGCGACACGCGCTGAAAGCGGGCGTCGCCACTCAGGTTCGGCTGCGCAACTACCGCAAGGATGGATCGCTGTTCTGGAACGAGCTACACCTTGTTCCGCTTGGTGAAGCCAGCTCACCCACACATTACGTCGGCTTCATCCGCGACGTCACTGAGCAGATCGAAACGACCGCGCGGCTAAGAGAGATGCTGAACAAGGACCAGCTGACCGGGTGTCTGAACCGGGATGGACTGCTCGCCAGGTTGGAGCCGCTGCGCCCGCACCGGCTGCTTTTGATCAAGGTTGATGTCGCGCATTTTCATGACATCAATAGCGGGTATGGCTATGACTTGGGCGACGCCCTCCTGTGCGAAATCGGGCGGCGATTGGCCGTGCTGGACGCCGAGGCAGTCGCCCGCGTCGGCAACGACCAGTTCGCAGTGGTCTTCGCTTTGCGCGAGGAGGCGGAACCGACAAAATACCTCGCTAGAATCGCGGAACGTCTAGCTGCCCGGTTCGACCTGCCAGGCGCGGCGCTCACGGTGCGGTTTGCCACCGGCTACGCCGTAGGCGATCCTGGCGATGATCCGGTCATGCTGGTGCGTCAGGCCGGCGCGGCAATGGCGCAGTCGAATGCATCCCAATTGCGGACGCCGTGCGCATTCTCTTTGAGTGCCGAACAGCAGGCCTTTAATCGCATCCGGCTAACAGCCGAGATCCAGCAGGGGATCTCCGCCGACGAGTTCACGTACCATTACCAGCCGAAGATCGATCTCCAGACAGGCGACTTTGTCGGCGCCGAGGCGCTGCTGCGTTGGCGGCACGGGCTGTTCGGGCTCCAGGCGCCCGACACCTTCATTCGTCTCGCTGAGGACACCGGCCTCATCCTCGACATCGGCGCGCGCGGCTTTCGCAAGATTGCGCACTTTGCGGCGCGTGTTAACCGCTCGCGTAGTCGACCGCTGCGCTTCGCAATCAACGTCTCGGCAATCGAATTTACGCATCGCGATATGGTCGCCTTCATCAGTGAAGTTCTTGAGGAGACGGGCGCAGACCCGTCCTGGCTGACGCTCGAGCTCACCGAGCGCCTAATTGCGACGGACTCGCATGACATGCTGACGATCTTCCACCGCGTCCGCGAGCTTGGGGTCGGTTTGTCGATCGACGATTTCGGCACCGAGTATTCGAGCCTACGTTACCTGGAGCGATTTCCAGTGACCGAGGTCAAGATCGACAGAAGCTTCATTTCGAATTTGCAGCACCATTCGTTGAAGCGGATCATCGTTGGCGCGGTTATCGAGCTCGGGGCCGAGCTCGGTATCGACATCGTGGCAGAGGGCATCGAGCAGGAGGGGGAACGCGCGATGCTGCGGTCGATGAACTGCAAGTTAGGCCAGGGGCATCTGTTCAGCCCGCCTCTCAGCGAAGAGCACTTTGCCGTGCTTGCCCGCGACGGCATTCTTCCCCTAAAGGGCAGGAACTGACCAAAAAAAGCGATCGTAGTCAGATGATGCCGGGATTGATGGCAATGTCCCAGCTCTTGTGCCCACTTTGTCACTGGACACGGGAGCCGGTGCGGTCAAATCGTGGTGTTCTCAGCGAGAGCAAGTGCGTCTTCCACGTCAATTCCGAGCTAACAAACGGTATTGTCGATCTTGCTATGGCCGAGAAGGATCTGAACGGCACGGAGGTTGCCGGTTGCCCGTTAGATGATCGATGCCTTCGTCCGCCTCAGCGAGTGGGTACCATACTCAATACGCACTAGGCCCACCGCTGTGACCCAGTCATCGACAAGTCTGGCGTACTGGCGCGTGCTAAGGTCCGTAATGGTTGACCCTGCTAGGAAAGACCTAGTCTTCGATGGTGCCACCTCGTCGATCAAGCCATGCGAGGAGGCTTGCCCGCGTGTCTGCGAGAAGCTCGAACTGAACAGGGCGACCTGTTTTCTGCTGGATCACGGTGGCCCGCGTTCGGATTTGCCCGCCGCTAACGAGATCGCCGATTTTCGGCTGAACCAGGTCGCAGCCTCGGAGCTTGCTGTCGATCGCGAGGTCAAACAGCGCCCCATCTCGCAAGCGGCGTTGCTGATTAAGGTAGAAGCGGATCTCCCAGATCTGCTTCGGCTTCAGAGCGCGTTTTGCCCCGACGGGTCTACCCGCGTTCCAGACCGGACACTTGATGGCGACTATCTCCGTCTCTCGCTTTTCCATGATCATTCTCCAACGGCCGTAACGGCCTTTTGAAGAACGCGGCAGCCTCGCCCTGTGAAGGCTCCTGTCGACCACACCAAGACGTTCTCCCTGATCCGCTCGATCGACGAGTGCCGGCAGGAGTTGCCGTTCGAGTCTCACAATTTGCCGGGCGGCGGGTGACCAAAGTCGGTCGTGGAGTAGATTGCTATCTCGAAACTGGCCCCTCGCGCTTTGCGATCAATGTAGCCATCGGCGTGATAATGTTAACAGCCGCAGACCAAGCAGGATCGACCAAGTTGCGAACAGAGCAAATCCAGGAAATCCGAACAATCCCAAGCCGATATGAAATCGCACGTTGTTTCCATATGCCCTCGGCCCTTCCGAAAAGACGGCAAGGCCTCCGTTGAAAATGAAGTTTAGTCCCACGCCAAGCAGACCGACGCCCGCGACAGCACCCCAGATTCTCATCCATTTGGGCAACGCCATTGGATTGGCCCGGTTGATAGCTATGAGCCATGCGCCAACCAGGCCCATCGGCAGCATGAATAGTATGTCGGAGATGGCGACGTCCACCATTGCTATCAAACGAAGAACACCCACGGCGCCCAACGCAACGACTCCCAGCATAGCCCAATGTCGGGCCACTCCATTCCGACCCACGTCCCAACGATAAAACCAAACCGCAACGGGAACCATCAGGAAGACCTGGGCGGCGGAACACAGAAACTGAGCAGTTAGGAGCAGTTGCCCTCTCGGCGCCACCGCGCCAGACTCCTCCATCTGCAGATCCGGCGACGTAATGTACGTGATCAGGCTTGCGAACGAGCAGATCCCAAGGAGGCCGCTCATGATAGCCAACCACTCGATTGAGCGAGGTAGCGTTTGGCTAATGTTCCTCGAGGGGGAAAGAGCCATCCTGTGTGCTCCAACTTGGACTGTGAGCAGACATAGCACTACCTCTGGGATAACAGCTATCCCGATCTGCCTCCTAGAGCCTGCCTGTCGGCACTCGACCAGAGTCGGTCGTTCAGATCAACCACCGTGGATGTCCGCTTCTGACAGAACCTGCCGAGGGACACCTCTTAGCGGACTGTCAGCTAGGCGCCCTAAACCGGTAGGTACCAGCCGTTTGAGCTCGACGGCAAAGCAGCCATACCCGCTGCCCTCCCTAGCTTCTTGGGCTTCGAAGGCGCCAAGCAGTAAACCGCTAGCGACCCGCCGATCTTGCCCACCGATCAGTTGATCAATTGATCGATTTTAGCTTGCAACGGCGGGGCCAAGAGCAGGATAGCGGGAATGGCGATCACGTATGCGAATCCCCAGGACCGGAGCCAGGCCGACAGAAAGCGATCTGAAAAACCGAGATTGAGAGCCAGAACCGCGAAGGAAATCAGCCCAGTTGTGATTACGCCCATTAGGAGCGCGAAAGCGATCTTTCGTTTCAGCTGAACCTGCACATGTTCCTCCCAGATTGCTGATGAATGAGCGGACTACCCAACGTCGAATGGCGAAGTGCCGGCTGAGCTCAGTTGTGGCGCTCATGGACTCGGGCTTGACGAAGCTAATCTTTCGCGAGTGGGACCGCTGAGACATCCGTCTGCGTGGCTCAGCCGACGTCCAAGACCGCCTGTGCGAACTCTCGCGGCGCTTCTTGCGGCAAGTTGTGGCCAATACCCCCACGGATCGTGCGATGCTCATACCGGGCGGCAAACTTGCGCTCATACGAACCCGGCTCCGGGTGCGGAGCACCATTGGCGTCACCCTCGAGCGTAATCGTTGGGACGTTAATGGCAGGAGAAGCGGCGAGTTTCGCCTCGACAGCGTCATACTTTCGCTCCCCCAGCGCGAGGCCGAGCCGCCAGCGATAATTGTCAATCACGATCGCGACGTGATCCGGATTGCCGAGTGCATCGGCAGAGCGAGCAAAAGTCGCTGCGTCGAATTTCCACGTCGGCGAGGCCGTCTCCCAGATCAGCCGTGCGAAGCCGCTTCGATCAGCCTCATATCCAAGGCGGCCGCGCTCCGTCGCAAAATAATACTGGTACCACCACGAGAGCTCGGCTTTGGGCGGAAGGGGCGCGCGGTTGGCACGCTGGCTGCCGATGAGATACCCGCTGACGGAGACGAGGGCCGTGACGCGCTCCGGCCAGAGGGCCGCGAGTATGCAGGCCGTCCGAGCGCCCCAGTCGCAGCCGGCGACGACCGCCTGCTGTATGCCGAGGGCTCCCAGCAGCGCAATGGCGTCGGACGCGAAGACCGACTGCTGGCCGTTACGCGGCGTGTCGCTGGACACAAAGCGAGTGGCGCCGAAGCCGCGCAAATAAGGAATTATCACTCGGCGACCGGCGGCGGCAAGGATCGGACCCCCTTCAACATAGGTGTGAATGTCGTAAGGCCAGCCGTGAAGAAGCAGGACCGGCGAGCCATCCGCCGGGCCTAGCTCCGCATAACTTACGCTCAGTCCGCCAGCCGTGATCTGCCGCAAGGGCGCGAACGATCGGGCAGTGGTTTGCACCTGCGAGGCGGCAGACTGAGCGCCAGCCGACGAGAGGTCGGCGAATGGGGCAGCGGCGACGCTTAACGCCGCGAGACCCAACAGGCGACGGCGCTCGGGATCGACTTCATGGTGCATCGGACCTCTCCTACGATCATCGCAGTCGTCCCGGTACGCCAACGCCCCGGGATCGGTCCGCCTAGGCAAGCACGGGGTCGGAAGTGTTCGCTGGCGCCTCCACCAGGTTAATCTCCACTTTGATGTTGCCGCGCGTCGCCTTCGAAAAGGGGCAGGTCTGGTGAGCAGCATCGACGATCGCGCGGGCGGTCTGGGCGTCAAGGCCTGGCAAGCTGACGTTGAGCCGGGCCTGCAGGAAGTAAGCGCCCTCCACCCGGCATAGGTCGACCTCTGCGTCGATCGCCAAGTCGTCGGGCAACTTCACGTGCATCGACTTGCCGGCGAGCGCCATCGCGCCCTCGAAGCAGGCAGACCAGCCTGCCGCGAACAGCTGCTCAGGATTGGTGCCGTTGCCGGGAGTGCCTGGCGACGACAGCGTGACCTCGAGCCGCCCGTCGGCGCTGCGCGAGGCGCCATCCCGGCCGCCAGTGGTGTGAGTTTTGGCGGTATACAGCACATGTTCGGAATCCATGATGATCTCCTTCTTCATAAGCGATGAACTTAGCGATAAGCGTAGTCGGACTGGTCCACCGCCACGATGTTGACGTCGGCTTGCAGCGAACCGTCGGGGTTGCGGGGGTAGACGCGCCGCCGGGTGGGAAGCTGGAAGCCATCGACCTCGACATAGTCGGACAGCATGTGTGCCGCATTCGTGCCCGCCCAGACGTCGACGTGATATTCGTGACGGCGAAGAAGGCCATTGTTTGCGAAATAGAAGTGCTGCTCGCGCGAATGGGTGTGCACGTCCGCCGGGAAGAGAGCGCTAATCCCGCGCAGGGTTTCGCCTTCATGCTCGATCGGTGCCAGATCGGTGACCCGGTAGCCGGGTTCGGCCAGGATGAACGGCGCTGAATGGTAGAGCCACATGGCATAGCCGTTGAAGTAGGCGAGGTGCAGCGGATCCCAGGGGGTGTCATAGCCGTGACCGGCGAAGGCGTCTCTCGGCTGGTCACGCTCTGCGATCACCGATCCATCGCTTGCGTCGATCACCACCCGTTCGGGAAGCCAGGTCATCGTCCAGTCGGGCTCGCCGAAGGGCGTCACCGACATCCACTGGCGGCGAAATTCAGTCGTCGCCGAGCGCGGGATCGGCGGCATCGCGACACCCTTGATGCCCCAAAGCTGTCCGCCCGACACGATGGTGGACGAGAGCCCCTCGAGCTTGCGCCAGCGATCGAGACCACCGTGCGCCTCCAGAGCTTCCGCGAGCAGCCGGTTTGCAGGTTGCCCGCTCATCGTTCGGTCTCGCGAAGCGGCCGGAAGGCCGCGCGGATTTCCTGGGCGAACAGCTCCGGCTGCTCCCAGGCTGCGAAGTGACCACCTCGCGTTAGTCGGTTGTAGTAGATGAGCTTCGGGAAGGCCTTTTCCGTCCAGCTTCGCGGTGCAGTGTAGATCTCGTCGGGGAACGCGCTCACCGCGACGGGGATGGTGACGCCCTTGGGTGCGAAGAAGGCGAGCTTGCTCTCCCAGAAGAGCCGCCCGGAGGAGATCCCCGTGCCGGTCAACCAGTAAAGGGTGACGTTATCCAGGATATCGTCGCGGGTAAGGCCTTCGGACTGCCCATTGAACACGCGACCGATGAGTTGCTGGCTGGCGGGGTCGTGGTCGAGCATCCACGCGGCAAGGCCGATCGGTGAGTCCTCTATCCCATAGAGGGTCTGCGGGCGGCTCCCCATTTCCTGTGCGTATCCAACCCGATGCTTGTAGAAGAACTCCAGTTGGTCCCAGGCGTATATTTCATCGCCGCTTAGTCCTGTCGGCGCAGGTCCGCCGGCGAGCGCCGCGGAGATGCCGTCCGGCAGGGTTCCAGGCATGTTGGTGTGGATCCCTAGCAACCCTGGGGGCTGCTGGAGAGCCATCTGCTCGTTGACGGCATCTCCCCAATCGCCGCCCTGCGCCACGTAACGCCGATAGCCAAGACGCGCCATCAGCGTGGCCCATGCACGGGCGACACGCTGGGGATCCCAGCCCAACTCTTCAGGTTTGGCGGAAAAGCCGTAACCGGGCAGCGAGGGGATGACGACATCGAACGCATCCGACGCGTTCCCGCGGTGGGCGGTCGGGTTGGCCAAGGGTTCGATGATCTTGAGTTGCTCGACGATGGAGCCCGGCCAGCCGTGGGTGATGATCACCGGCAGGGCGTTGCGGTTCTTGGACTTAACATGGATGAAATGGATGTCGACGCCGTCGATCTTGGTGACGAACTGCGGGAGTGCGTTGAGGCGGGCTTCGACAGGCCGCCAGTCATACTGGTTCGCCCAATAGTCCGCGAGCTTGTGCATCGTTTCGAGACGCACCCCTTGCGTGTCGTCTAGTACCAGCTCGCGACTGGGCCACCTGGTTGCCGCAACCCGCCGCTTGAGGTCTGCAAGGTCTGCATCGGATGCGTGGAAGCGGAAGGGGCGGATAGTGGAGTCGTTGGCAGTGGCTGTCGAAGTGCGAACCGCGGCCTGAGCGAAGGTGGGGGCCGCGGGGAGGACCATGCCCAATGTTAGGAGTGAGACAGAGACGGTCAGCAGGCGGCGGCGGACGGAAGCCAGGGACGAAGTCGGCACGGCTACTCTCCTTATCAGCAGGGATGAAGATCAGGCGGCGACCGCTGCTGGGCGATAGCGTCCCGCCGGAACAGCGTTGGAGAGATTGGGCACCAGTGCTGCGCGGGCCGCTTCGTAGGCAACCCAGTCCGCCACATCCAATAGCGCCGGGACAGTGACAGTCTCGCCCAGATCGAGCCCGGCCAGTGCGGCGTCGACCATGTCATCAGCGCGCATGGTGATCTCGGCAGGCACCACGGAGAGCGGCACGCCCGACCGATCCCAAAAGTCAGTTTTCGTGGCGCCGGGCAACACCGCCTGGACGCGCACTCCTTTATCGCCGAGCTCCGCATTCAGCGATGCGGTCAGCGCGATCACGTACGCCTTGCTGGCAGCATAGACGCCGTTCAGCAGGAACTCCGGCGCAAGCGCAACGACCGAGGCGATGTTGACGATCGTGCCAGCCCCTCGACCAAGGAAGCCGGGGACGGCGGCGTAAGCCAGCCGGGTAAGCGCCGTCACATTGATGTCGATCATGCGCTCCATCAGGTCGACGTCGGCTTGCCATGTCGGCACCGATGCGCCGATCCCGGCATTGTTGACCAGGAGCGTGACGCTGGCGTCCGTCCTGAGCACCGTCTCGACCCGCCCCAGCTCGGCTTTTTCGCCAAGATCGGCCGCGACAACCTCCACCGCGCGACCCGTCTGATCGGTTATGTGGGCAGCTAAAGCGTCGAGTCGTTGCCTATTGCGGGCAATCAGGACGAGGTTGTAGCCGCGCCGCGCCAGACGATCTGCGTAAATGGCGCCGATCCCTGAGGACGCGCCCGTGACGAGCGCGGTCCCTTTATTGTTACTAAACATAGTGCTGCGTCCTGTAGTTCAAGACAGCATAGCGCTGGCTGACAGACACATGTTAGAATTGCTGGTGCTGTCCTCCTAAGTCGTTTACACCTCGATTTAGGACAACCGATCGGAACTTCTCCGTGCAGCGCGTCGGGTTCATCGTCGTTCCGCAATTCCAAATGATGTCGCTCGCGGCAGCTTCGGTGTTCGAGTTTGCCAACATGAACAGCGACGAAGCACGCTACGAAATCAGCGTGCTGTCCGAGAACGGCAGTCGCGTCGCCTCGTCGCTTGGCATGATGATCGACACAGAGCGTGTGGGTGTGGATCGCTTCGATACGCTGATTATCGGCGGCGGGATCGGTCCGCCGAACGCAAGCGCCGGCCTGATTTCGTTCCTTCGCGAGGCGGCGAGCACTGCCCGGCGGCTCGCGGCGATCTGCAACGGGACGTTTCTACTCGCCGAAGCGGGGCTGCTCGACGGGCGGCGAGCGACCACGCACTGGAGGAACGCTCGCGAGCTTCAGACGCGCTTTCCGGCCGT
The DNA here is from genome assembly GCF_902506425.1 of Novosphingobium sp. 9U. Taxonomy (NCBI): domain Bacteria; kingdom Pseudomonadati; phylum Pseudomonadota; class Alphaproteobacteria; order Sphingomonadales; family Sphingomonadaceae; genus Novosphingobium; species Novosphingobium sp. 9U. The sequence continues at coordinate 16,820 of NZ_LR732500.1, forward strand.
TGAAGTCGAGGAAGATCGCATCTTCATCATCGACGGCTCGATCTGGACTTCGGCAGGGGCGACTGCGGGGATCGACCTGGCCCTGGCCATGGTCGAAAAGGACCTCGGCGTGGAGGTGGCGCGGCGTGTGGCCAAGTCATTGGTTGTCTATCACCGCCGAGCGGGCGGCCAATCTCAGCACTCGGCGCCGCTTGAGATCGCGCCCAAGTCCGATCGGGTCCAAAATGCGCTCGCTTATGCCAAGCAGAACCTGGCCAGCGTGCTGTCAGTCGAGCTGCTTGCGGACGCGGCTCATCTAAGCCCCCGCCAGTTCAGCCGAACTTTTCTCGCGGAGACCGGGCGCTCGCCGGCCAAGGCCGTCGAGCAGCTGCGGGTCGAGGAAGCGCGCCTGATGATGGAGCAGACTCGCCACTCCATGGACGAGATCGCCCGCGAAACGGGCTTCTCCGATCCCGAGCGAATGCGACGCGCGTTCCTGCGAGCTTTTGGTCAGCCGCCCCAGGCCATTCGCCGCAATGCGCGAGGGGGCGAGGTGGTTCTACTACCCAGTTTGCTGTGAGGTCGGCTTCGTGGGGCGAGAGCTCGAAGGCGGATGGCCGATGTCCGGCCAGTCGAAGTCCCGGGCCAGGGGCAGCGTCACAGGTCTGGCGCGGGTCGAAGACAATCTCGATCGCCTCGGCATGACCTTCGTGATTGCGATAGGTCGCGTTCCGCACCTGGTCACGGGTATATCCGACGCGGGTCGAGATCACTCCCCGGCAGCTTGCGGACCAACTCCTGCATTCCTCAGAAACATTCGCCTGCGAGAACCGCCCGCTCCCGGTCATGCTCAACCTCGATCTGACGACGCGATCTGCTCGGTTTCCAAGATCTGGCCTTCGGGCGCACCCCGGCCGAGCTTGTTGGGCAGCTGATCGCCAGTGGGCGTGAATTCGAGCGAGACCGAGTTGATGCAGTATCGTTCGCCGGTCGGCGGCGGGCCGTCGGGGAATACGTGGCCCTGGTGCGCTCCGCAGCGCGTGCAGACGATCTCGGTGCGGACCATGCCGTAGCTGCTATCGCGGATGTATTCGAGATGATCGGGGGCGAACGGCTGGGTGAAGCTCGGCCAGCCGGTGCCGCTCTCAAACTTGGTGCCGCCATGGAACAGCGGCAGGCCGCACAGCCGGCAGGTGTAGGCGCCGGGGCGTTTTTCGGTCAGGAACACGCCGCAGAACGGCGCCTCGGTGCCGTGCTCGAGGAGGACATTGCGCTCCTCGTCGCTCAGGCTGTCTTCAAGCCCGCGAAGGTCCGCCTCGGTCGGCGGGGTCAGATCGAACTGGAGCGTTGCGGTGTAGCCCATGACCGGTACCTTCGTTGGGCGCTCACTCAGCGAATTCGGTAAGCGGCTTGCCCTTTTCCAGCACGTAAGTGGCGAGTTCGCTCCCTTGTGTGGCGCCGAGATTCCTCGCCGAATGGAACGCGCCCGCCGGCACGAACAGCACGTCGCCGGCCGTAAGCCTCACCGGCGGTTGGTCCTCGGCCTGGTATTCGAGCGTGCCTTCGAGGACGTAGATGATCTCCTCGCCGGGATGGCGGTGCGCGGGAAAGCTCGCCCCCGGCGCGAAATCGACGCGCGCCTGGAGCACCTCGCGCCCGGCCAGGTTCAGGTCGTGGCGCTGGAGGTCGGTGCGTGTCGAGCCCGGCGGGCGCGGTGCCTGCGCCGAAAGGGCCATTGCACCTCCCAGTGCCAGCGCGATCGCTGCCAAAGTCTTGCTGTTCACGGTGGTTCTCCCCGAAGCCGAAAAGGGTGGGTGGCACCGGATGGCGCCGCCGGCGTGGTATTTCTTTCAGCGAACTGAGCTGAACCCGGCTCGCATCTCATCCACCAGATAGCCCGGCTGCTCGAAGGCGGCGAAGTGCCCGCCCTTCGGGAGCCGGTTGTAGTGGGTGAGCTGCGGATAGGCCCGCTGCGCCCAGCTCTCCGGCGCCTGGTTGAGCTCGTCGGGGAAGGCGCTGACCGCGGTTGGCACCCTCACTCCGATCGGCTCGAAGAAGTGCGCGTTGTTGCGCTCCATGCCGAAGCCCGCTGACGTGCGCGGCAGCGCTTCCCAGTACAGCCGCGCGCCGGAGATGGCGGTGTTGGTCAGCCATGCAATGGTGATATTGTCGAGCACGTCGTCGCGCGTCAGGCCCTCGTCCGCGCCGTCAAACGCGCGGGCAATCATCCGGTAGCTCGAGATATCGTGATCGAGGAACCAGGCGGCGAGCTCGACTGGCGAATCCGCGATCCCGTACAGCGTCTGCGGGCGCTGCCCCATCTGGTTGGCGTAGGCGACGCCGTGAGTGAAGAACAAGTCGAGCCGCTCGTAGGCCCAGCGTTCGTCGTTGCTAAGGCCGTCGGGCGGGCCTTTCCCGGAGCGAAGCGCCTCGAACACTTCGGGCGGCGCAGTCGACGCCATGTTGGTGTGGATCGCGACCAGTTCTGGCGGTGCGATTGCGCCCATGATCTCCGTGATCAGCGCGCCCCAGTCCCCGCCTTGTGCCGCGAACCGCGTATAGCCGAGGCGCTTCATGAGCGTGAGCCAGGCATTGACGATTCGCGGCGGATTCCAGCCGGCCTCCGGCGGCCTGGCGGAAAAACCGTAGCCGGGCAGCGATGGGATCACCACGTCGAATGCGTCGGCGGCGGAGCCGCCGTGGGCGGTCGGGTTGACCAGCGGATCGACGATCTTAAGCTGCTCGACAATCGAGCCCGGCCAGCCGTGCGTGATGATGACCGGAAGCGCGTCGGGATGCCTAGACCTTACGTGGATGAAGTGGACGTCGAGGCCATCGATCTCAGTGATGAAATTGGGCAAGGCGTTGAGCCGCGCTTCGCATTTGCGCCAGTCGTACTCGTCAGCCCAATAGGCGGCGAGCTTCTGCATGGTGGCCAGCTGTACACCCTGCGGGTCGTCGGGAACCGTCTCGCGATCGGGCCAGCGGGTCGCAAGAATCCGGCCCTTGAGGTCGGCGAGGTCCTGGTCGGAGGCGTGGAATTCGAACGGCCGGATCGACTGGTCGTCGCTAGACGGTAAGATGAACGAGCCGGGCCGATCCTCAGTCCGCGCGGCGATCGGCGCGGGCTCGCCAGGTGTAGGTGATGGCATCGGGATGGCGATGTCAGGCGATGGGGGGTGGTGGCTCCGGCCTGTGTCATGATCGGTTTCCTCGTACCGACGCGCGCGCAAGCATCCCGCTTGCGGACGGCAAGAGAGTCCGGCCGTCAGGGCCGGTGCTGTCATCTCGAAAGAGGGCCGAATGGCGGGTTTACATCGTCCGTCTGAGTATTCGACTCGGTCACGGGACGCCTCGAACTTAGCAGCCGGAATCGCCGTGTCATTGCCAATCACGTAACCTGTTGAGTCGGCTGGACGGCGCTTTATTGACACTGGACTTTTCTACGCTTCCTGACTTGGATTGCGGCTGCGGTGGGTCCGCTTTTCGCATCCTTGTGCCAGAACCAACCTGTCAGCAAACGGCCCAATCTCTTTCGTTCTGCGATGCCGATCGGGTAGATGCCGAATGTCTGCTGCTGGTCAGACCTGCCGTTCGACAAGTCGCGAGGGAACGGCAGGAATGTCCCAATTTTCGCCATTCCGGCGGCGCTGCTGGTCGGTCGCGGACCGATGAATGAATGTCGGAAGCTGGGAAAGCGGAAAGGCGCTGTGGATGTCGTCTTCTGGGTCGTGCGAGCGTCAGTTGCGGCGATAGTCGGGCACCGTTCTCGACCGACGCCAGTAATCATCCAAGCCGAGATCTCGAACCAGGCCGGCAAACCGAGCGTCACCGCGGAGCGGCGCGGTTGCCGGGTAGAACAGATAATGTGTGAGCCGATCCTTTCGGGCTAAATAGGAGCCCTGCGCGGCCGAGAAGCGAACGTCTGGGAC
>NZ_LR732501.1 GCF_902506425.1 Novosphingobium sp. 9U
AGGCTCTTTGGCCTATTCCTGCCGATCTTCATCTACAGCAAAAGCGACAAGGGCCTGCCAGTCTTGGGGCCGCCGCGCCCCGGGACTGAAACCGCTGCCTTCATCGAAGACGAAGCGCACACCGACATCGCTTCTGTTGTGGTCGCGCTGCGCGAACACCACCAGCCAACCTACATGGCAGATCGAGGCTGAACGACCACTGCCCTCCGGCAACCGAAAACGCCCGTGGCCCGCTCGCAACGCTAACGGACGTTCGGCTTCATCCGGAAGAGCAAGGTCACCGATGCGGGGCGCTTCGATGGGCGAATGCTGTGCGATGTCGTCACCGCCGATAACACCGCGTCAGATGTCTGGGCCGACACCGCCTATCGCAGCCAGGCCAACGAGGCGTGGCTCAAGCGGCAGAGCCGGGTCAGTCGCATCCACTGCAAGAAGCCGTGCGGCAAGCCAATGCCCGAACGCACGGCCAAGGCCAACGCTGCCAAATCGAAGATCCGAGCCCGTGTCGAACATGTGTTTGCTCGCCAGAAGGCTCAGATGGGGCTGTTCATCCGTACCATCGGCATCAAGCGTGCCGAGGCGAAGATCACCCTCGCCAACCTGGCCTACAACATGCACCGTCTGATCTTCCACGAACGCTGGGCAGCCATGGGATAGCTGTCTCCAGAAGGCCGGCAATACCGACGAAGAACAGGCCGCTGACGCCCACAGCGCCTCACAATCACCCCACATCCGACGGCCGCACACCCGCCGGCTGAAATCGGCGGGTTAATGGAGGTGCCCACCTGCAATGCCGAGCGACCACGACGGCGCACCGACGCCGCCGCTGCCTGAGCAGCAGCAGAGCATACCCGGCACCATCGCCGATATGGATCCAAACCAATGAACGAGAGCAGCAAGCCGGGTATCGAACAGCGGATGAGCCACAGTGGGGTATCACTGTGGCTCAAACGATATGCACCTGAAGGCGCACGCCAATGCGTAGAAAGCGTGCCCTCATTTAACATTCATGCGAAAGTTTAGTTCGAAGCTGAACAACCCTTTATCGCCGTGAACACACGCATTAGCCTATGCCGTGATCATTCTCCTTCGCTCACGATCATCCAGCGCTCTTCCCGCCCTATCGGATCGCAACCTATCGGAGCCGGACCGTGGCGCTCGAAATGCATGCTGCAAAAACAAGAGTACGCTCAGCGCCTCAATCGGCTGAGATCGACGCCGGTGGCTCTTTCGAGATAATTAGACACGCTCCTAGTGTGCAGTAGCGCCTGCGCGGCGATTACGCCTGCGCGGCGATTATTAGCGTGAGTAGGATTCCGAGTACCAAAACGAAGTTGAATAGCTTATTCCATTGGTTGGAGAGTCGTTGCATATTTCTCCCATTCGCAGCGGGGGCAAACACTTCCGTTCCGGTTATCTTCTCTGCCTCGAATCGGTAGTGGTCACGGCGGGCGGTCAACTCTTCTCGCTTCATTTCAAAAACTGCTATGCACTTCTTTGCGCAAAGTGCGAGCGCGACGAGGGTAAGGGCAATAGGCATCGCCGTGATATCAAAATGGAGCGCGGCGATCATGCTCAAGAGGATGCCGCTCAAAATCAACAGCGTTCCAGCCATGAACTGCCGCTGTGCTTCCGTGTGCCTACCGTGGGTACACTGCTCCTTGTACAGGTCAGTTATGAACTGGAGCTTCAGTTTATCTGCTTCGATGCCTTCGGATGCGTTCACCGATCACCTCTCCCTACCATCAGAGATAGACTGACCGCCCAACGCCGTGTGGTAAACAGCGCCACGAAGTTTATTCTCCATTGCGTAATGATCAGGGGTGAGGAATATGCCGCGCCGAAAGTGTAATCTCGACGGGAGCGGAGGCGGGTCGATGGGTCACCTGTGGGGGCCGTGAACGTAGCGGACCAGCATATCTCGGCTGACGCGCACGCTTAAGAGGCCGAACTTCAATCCACGGCTGTCGGGTGGCGCTGCGTGTTCAACAAACGCTCACCGGTGCAGCCCTCCCAACGTCTTTTGTGGGTGACCCGTGGCGGTGCGCCCGGTACGTGATTATGCGCCACGTACGCGGCACCATGGCAGTGTGGACACCGCATCTGCTGGCCGTCGTGTTGCCAACAGTCCGAGAAAGGCACCGACTGCCACACTTGGTCGATCCGCACTTAGATGTGAGACATGGTTGCTCTGTTGTAGTCCTCTTTCCAAGGTAAGCGGTGTTCTTAAGGCACGGCGATCCATCGCATGAGCTCAGCAAGGCGGTTTGCTGGGTGTCCGTTGGCGAGAGCGACGAGGGTTCGGGTGAGCCAGCGCCGACGATCGCCTCCGCGCTCGAATCACTGCGGTCGCGCCTTCACCTCGATCAGGCCTTCTTCGTGGACCTGGACGGCAATGCTGTTGGCTTTCGCGGCGCGCTGAGCGAGAGCGAGCGCGAGTATCTGCGCCAGGCGCTCGACGATGGCGCCGACAGCGGCGTGCTGCGCCTGGGCAAGCTGCGCTTCAATGCCGCGGCCGCGCCGGTCAAGGCGCCTGTGACGATCGGCTGGGTGGTGTTCGCCAACGCGCTTGATGAGCGCGAACTGGGAGCGTTGGCTAAACTCTCCTCGATCAAGCTCGCGCCGCATATTGTTCCTGCCGGCGATCTGCCCAAGAGCCAGAAGATCGGTACGATCACCGAAGAGCGCGTTAACGGCGAACGCTTCCTGGTGCAGGCATCGTCGATCGCCTCGTTCCGCTCGGACGAACCACAAGTGCTGCTGCTGCGTCACAGCGTCACCCGGGCGCTCGCTGAGTACGCGCCGATGCTCTGGCTGCTGCTGGCCAGCGGCCTTGTCGGCATCGTCATGGCCGGGGTCGGCAGTTGGCTGCTGGCGCGCCGCATCTCCCGCCCGATCATCGCCTTGGATGCCGCGGCCAGGCGGGTCGCCAAGGGCGACTATGCGCAAGTGCAGGTCGAGACACGCGACGAACTCGGCACCCTGGCAGACAGCTTTAATCGCATGGTCGACGATATCGGCGAACGCGAGCGGCAGATCACGCACATGGCGCTGCATGATGGCCTAACCGGGCTGGCCAACCGCATGCTGCTGCGCGAACATCTGGCGATGGTTCTGGGCCGTCCGGCACCGGAACGGCGCCAGGCGTTGCTGTGCCTCGATCTCGACAACTTCAAGGTCGTCAACGACACCCTTGGCCACCCGACCGGCGATGCCTTGCTGTGCCAGATCGCCGCGCGGCTCGTGGCCGTCGCCGGCGATGGCTTCGTCGCGCGTCTGGGCGGCGACGAGTTCGCAGTCGTGGTCGACGACGCCGATCGCCCGCTCGATCGCATCGCCCACGGCGTGATCCGCGCCATCGCCGAACCGTGCATGGTGAACGGGCACCGCATCGTTCCGGGCACCAGCATCGGCATCGCCATCCTCCATGAAGATGGCGAGGATGCGGTCACCCTGGTCAAGCATGCCGACCTTGCCCTGTACCGCGCCAAACACGTAGGGCGGGGCGGCTTCTGCTTCTACGAGGCGGCGATGGACGCCGAGGCGCGCAAGCGCCGGCAAATGGAACTCGACCTGCACGACGCGATCAGCGAAGGCCAATTGTCGCTGATGTTCCAGCCCTTGTTCAACCTGGCGGAATCGCGCGTTTCTGCGTTCGAGGCGCTGCTGCGCTGGCACCATCCCGAGCGCGGCACGGTCTCGCCGGTGGACTTCATCCCGCTGGCCGAGGACACCGGGCTGATCGTGCCGATCGGCGAATGGGTGATCCGTGAGGCCTGCCGGGCAGCGCGCGACTGGCCCGATCACGTGCGTATCGCGGTCAACGTGTCGCCTGTCCAGTTCCGCAGTCCGGGGCTGAAAACGGTGATCATAGGCCCTGGCTGAGACCGGCTTGCCGCCGCAGCGGCTCGAGCTTGAGATCACCGAGAGCCTGTTCATCGACAATCCGACCACCACGCTCGCCTCGCTGCACAGCCTGCGCGCGCTGGGCGTGCGGGTGGCGCTGGACGATTTCGGCACCGGCTATTCTTCGCTCAGCTACTTGCGCTCGTTCCCGTTCGACAAGATCAAGATCGACCGCAGTTTCATCGTGGACCTGCTCAGCAGCGACGGGGCGACAGCTCTCATCAAGTCGATCACCACGCTGGCCGAAGCACTGGGGATGGAGACCACAGCCGAGGGCGTGGAGCATGCCGACCAACTCGACATCCTGCGCGAGCAGGGATGCAGCCAGATCCAAGGCTTCTACTTCAGCAAACCGGTATCGGAAGCTGAAGTGGTGGGAATGCTCGGCATCGGATTGGAACCTGCGCTGCGCAAGGCGGGGTGAGATGGCACTGCCAAGAACACGTGCGTCGTGGCTGTCCACCACGACGCACGTGCCGCAACCTCACGAACGAAGTTCGGCTTACGCCCACGGGCCGCTCGGTAGACCGATCCGTAAACCCACATAAAAGCGTTTACGCGCCATGCCCCGTCGCCTGCATGAACGGATGTTTACCGGACTGACCGATCAGTAGCTGGCGGATCGCTCTGGCGCCTGCCACGAGCAAGCTCATGCTTCGTACGCGCGAGACAAACATTCACAATGGCACGCACGAGTTCATTCCAAGCAGCACAATGCCGCTTTGCGACAGCTTCTGGCGAGAGCCGACATGGTGACGCGGTCAACGAAAGGCGTATGATGGTCGGCAGCTGCCGCCCTGCCTTCTCCGGCGAGGACCCACTTGCGGCCGTTCAGAGATGCTCAGCCGCATCTCACAACCTGCCACTTGTCGTCTAATCGCGTCGGTTGCAAGAGGGCTTTGGAGATGCCGTTGCCGGGAGCATGGTCGTCTTCGCGGTCGGCATATGCCGCCGCATGATGGAGCTTCGCGGGCGATCCTTCCAAGGTTCAT
>NZ_LR732502.1 GCF_902506425.1 Novosphingobium sp. 9U
GGCCGACACGCCATTACGGCGCGCCACGACCGATATGCTGGCACTGCCGTCCAGCGTCTCCTCTACGATCCGCAGCTTCTCCGCAGCCGACCAGAAGCGGCGACGCCCGCCATCAGCGATAACCTCATATCCAGACATAAGCATGTGCTCAGGGGATAGCCCCAAGCCTCCATTCTATGCCTGAGGGGTGCCCGGACGAAACGGGGGCCAGCTCACCAGCGGCCTTGCACCGCGCTGATGCTGCGATGTATGCGGCGAAGCTCGCTGGGCGCAACCGAGTACAAGCGGCCTGAGGGGGCCTTCACCAATCATGTGCGAGGGTCTGGTGCTGGGAGTTCGGCTGCGTCCCGGGACTTGGAACACGACCGGGACGCACGAGCCCATGTTGGCCATGGCCCACTCGCTCAACGAAACCTTTCGACGAACTGTTCCCGATCGTCCGGTGGAAACGTTGGTGCTTAGTCGATTGGCTGGGATGTGCACTCGGCGCACGTCATTCGCGCAGCAATCTGGTCGATTCGGCTGCTAACCAACTTGCCACGCGCGAGATCACGAAGCTGGTCATGGCCGAAGTCCATAGTGTGCCCGCAAAGGCATCTAACTCGAAGCCAATATCCGCATTGCTTGAGTTCGGACGTAGTCCCAACCTTGTACCTAGCCATTTGCCCATCTTAAAACATGGCTGGAACATCACGCGAGCAGGTTAGCCGCGCATGAGTGGATGAGTGAGGCAGAGCCTGAGGAAGGCGGGATGATAATGCCACCCTCGTCGCACCGCTGACGCCACGCAGATAGAAGGATTTCTCGTCGAAGCCGAGGATCGTTACTCGATCGCAGGGTGGACGCGAGTTAGGAGCGTGTTCTTGGGCTGGTCGAGAGAAAATTTAACCTGAATATCGGACAGTCGCAACTGCACGCGATGCGGTAAATTGTACGCTTACCGCGATTTTCCAGCGATTTAGGTGGCTGTCGATAATGGCTGATATGGATACGACGCAACGCTTGCTGGTGTTGATCGGGAGCGAGCCGACTCAAGCGCGAGTGGTCGCCTCATCGGTCTCGAAAGTAGGGTGGCGAGCGATCTGCGCTCCCGACATTGGACAGGCCTTGACGATCCTCAATGGCATGGAAGGGCATGTCATCTCGGCGGCCGTTCTCGATGGTTGGTCAGGGTCGCAGGCCGGAGCCGAAGCTATCGGCCTTCTGGGGGCAGTTAACCCAGACCTTCCGGTAGTGGTATTGTCTTCCGGTTCTGAGGTGTTGCATGCCGTAGAGGCGATGCGGGCGGGAGCAACAGACTACCTAGTAAGGCCCTTTTCCCCAGACCGCTTGCTTGGCGCTCTCCGGATGATAACTTCAATCGGCAGCCAAAGCCGGGAGTTGCAGTCACTTTCAGCGACCTTCGACTTCCCGCTCGGCTTCGAAGCGATGATCGGCACTGACGGGGGATTTCGGGCTGCATTGGCGCGCGCTGCACTGGCGGCGCGGGGCCATGGGCACGTACTAATCGAAGGGGAAGGAGGCACGGGTAGAACTATGCTGCTGCGCGCGCTCCATGCTGCCTCTCACCGCGTCAACGAGCCGTTCAAGATCGTGAACATGCGAAGCTATACCGAGAATGCGCTCACCTCAGTGCTCTTCGGCCATGAGAAGGGCGCATTCCCCGGCGCTTTCAACAGGCACGTAGGCGCTCTGCAATACTGCCATGGCGGGACGTTGGTGCTGCAAGAAGTTAACCGAATGCCAGCGAGTGTACAACAGCGGCTAGCGGCGGCCATTCAGGAGCAAAGGGTACGGCCGCTCGGTGCTGGGCACAGCTTTGATATGGACGTTCAAATTCTGAGTACCAGTAACCAGCCGCTCAGTGACTTGATCGTAGAGGGCCGATTCGAAACTGATCTCTACAAAGCTTTAACCGCCATCTGTTTTGAGATGCCGCCTCTTAGATCAAGGACAGGAGATATTCCGGCACTATCGCACTCCTTCGTTGCCGCCCTCGGCGATCACGCAAGGGGACGTGAACTCACGATCAGCAATGATGCGTACAACCTGTTGCGCTCCTACGAGTGGCCCGGCAACATTCGCCAACTTCAGTCGGTCCTCATACGGGCTGCTGCAAGGTGCGACGGTGACGCACTTACTGCCGATCACCTTCCTGAACTTTTGGAGATTGCCACGCCTGCTTCGCCGGAGCAGTCAATGCCCCGGCGCATGCCGGAGCAGGTAGGTGTCGCAATCTACGGAATAGACGGGAACCTGCGGCCGCTTGAACAGATTGAAGCCGACGTAATTCGATTGGCTATCGCGCATTATAGCGGACGCATGACCGAGGTGGCCCGCCGTTTGCGGATCGGCCGTTCGACATTATACCGCAAGCTACATGAATTCGAAATTGAGCCAATGCCCAATCGGGGCCATCCCTGACGATCCGGCGAGCAACCCTCCACCTTGTGGCGAGGCCGGTGCGCGCTTCGAGTGGGGCGCTAAAAGATCAACGTCCGTCGGTCCGTCTCAAGTCGCCGGTGAACTGCTAAAGAGACTCGGCGCAAGTCTGGTCCAGCCACTGTCGGGCGTCGTCGGCGGGTAACGCACTGAGGTACTCGGAAATGACGGATTGCAGCTTCTCGTGCTCTCTGTTGAGCAAACGCCTTAGAACTCGAATGCGCTCCCAATCCCAAAGCGGCGGACGTCCAAGCTGCGCTTCTCGTAGTGGCCTCTTCAACGAATCGATCTTCTGATCGTGATATTTCATCCGATCTTCAAGGTTTGCGCGTTCTTTGGAGTAAATCATTTCAGATGAGCAAGGCCCGTTGTCTATCGAAGTTCATCTGTCATGGCCGAGACTTGTGTTCAACCTTAATCATAGGTAAGCGATTTGGCTAACCAGCGAATGCAAGCGCCGGGTTCACAGTCGGCCCCCGACCTTGTGCGCCCTCGATATCTTTCCTTAGCCAAGGGTGGTACAATTCGTGGGCGGTTCACGCTGCCCGTTACGCCAGACATTGAAAAGGCAGCCGAGCGCGCCCAGGACGAGGAAGCCGGAGGTGGCCTCCACCTCATAAGCGCGGTAGACGTTGATGAGGAAGATGCCCGCCATCAACGAAGATGCGGTCACACTCGAGAAGAGGCTCCTCGCCTGCGCCACGTAGAAGCGATCTGCCACTGGCTCGTTTCAAACTCAGGGGCAAGGCACAGGTCCAACCATTGTCATCTCTGATAGGCCTGGTTGGTTATCATCTCCTTAGGCGCATCCGCAGGGCGAACGCGGGCCAAACTATCCGACGCTGGGTTTGTGCTTGTGGCTTCGGCTAGTCCAGGAACGTACGCATGACACGCGACCTCGTTGGGTGCTGGAGCTTTCTCAGCGCCTTGGCCTCGATCTGACGAATGCGTTCGCGCGTGACCGAGAACTGCTGGCCGACCTCTTCGAGCGTGTGGTCGGTATCCATGCCGATGCCAAAGCGCATGC
>NZ_LR732503.1 GCF_902506425.1 Novosphingobium sp. 9U
GCTGATGTTGAACGGGCTGCGGCTTGGTCAACTCATCAGCGCCGGGGCAATCATCGAGAGCGGGCAAGAGCCCGACAGCCATCAACGTGCGCTATGTAAGGCTCGCGCGCACCGAGCGATGGGGGATCACGGGCTAGCCCTCGCACCGATCTTGCCGATGACTTCAGCGAGGCAGCCACTTCCTCTCTGATGCGCGAGGGTGGGCTCAGGCGAGGCTATTAAGACGCAAGCAGCGAGTAGAGGTAGAGCAGCGATACGATACCCACGCCCACCATCATCCACAGCGCACAGGTCAGCCCGATGATGACGGCGACGCGCTGTCCGATCGGCAGCTTGCGCTCGTTGCGGTCGCCTGGTGACGGCTCATAGGCTTTGAAAAGCCGCTGCTGGAAAGCACGTGCATGATCTACACCGCTCGCCACCGCGGGCGTAAGTAGTTCCACATCCTCGGGCTCTTCGCCCACGAAGTCGAAGTGCTCCCAATTACGCCGTGCTGCTTGCTGCTGTGCCATGCTGCCTCCTTCAGGGTACCATCGGTAGCCCAGAGGCGGTCGACGAATGTGCCTACAGAAGTGGTTAGGATGGTCTAAATCGCGCGCGCGCGCAAAGAGCCGGGAGCCGCTTCGCGGCCGTCAGCGTCTTAAGACTTCAGTAACACTCTGCCACCATGGTCATCGTTGAAGCGGGTATTCGGGGGCGAATACGAGGCAAGGCCGACATGATGAGAGCCGCGCATGGTGATGCTTACGCCGATGCCACCCAAGAGGATCGATCTGCGGTTCGGTCCAAGTGTAGCCTACCTGCAACCCTGAGGCCCATCGGCGGCAAGACTCTGCAGACCGTGGTGCGTGACCTATCGCCGTTCGGCTTTTCGGCTACCGCGATCAGCCCGATCGCTAAGGGCACGACTTGCTGGCTGACCATACCCGGCCTCGAGCCCGTCGCGGCCAAAGCCGTTTGGTGGGAGCGCGGCCTTGTCGGCTGCGAATTTGTGCGGCTCCTCAAGCCCAGTGATCTGGAGAAGGCTGTTCCGGCAACACGTCTCGGCTCGGCGTGAAGCGACAAGCAGAGCTGGTCAGCCCCACCGCTCCAGCAAGAACTTCAGGGTTGATGGTTCGAGCATCTGCTTGAAGGCACAGCCGACAACGCCTCCTTCCCACCACACGATCTCTGCCTCAAGAGCCGGCATGTCGGCGAGCGTCAGCCAACAGGTCGTGCCAGGCTGCAGGCGAGCGATGGCGATGGCCGCAAAACCAGAGAGCGAGATGTCTCGTGTGTTCGTCACCAGGCGCTTGCCGCCTGCTGGACGCAAGCAACCCGGGATCGCCACGCGGATACGCGGGGCGGACCGGTCTTCCTGTGTCTCGTACTCGTAGCTACCGACCTGTGGTGTTATCTTGATCATCATGCAGGTGCGACCCCTTGCCATCCCCTTTCTGATGGCCTGATTGGCAAGTAGCAACAAAAGTTTACGCAAACGTTGCGACATGCCGCACCTGCTCGCCTTGAGCTCGCCTCCAACTTTGGCAGACCTACAGCGGTTCCCAGGATCCAAATCAGCCGTTCGGTTTCTCGACGTGCGGGAACCAAAGGCCGAGCGGCGCGTTGTCCCGTCACACGATCGCTCCTGGCGGTGAGTCGAGCCTCCTGCCAGTTGAGCCGATGAACAGGTGTTCATCTACTGTGCATCATCCAAACAATACTTCAATGTAATTCCAAGGGAACTATGTTCTCGCCGTGTACGCTCGCATACAATCTGCAACGCGATCGCCTTAACTATTTTGTTAACTATCTCTGGCATGATCCCGTTAACAGTTGAGGCGCATAACCGCTTCAACAATGCCGGATGGCAGGATTTTGCTGGAGTATGCGCTATGTCGCAGACAATCGATAAGCCCGTGCAAGAAGTCGTCGGACCCCACGGCGAGCGGCTGACTAAAGACAATCTTCCGCCACGCGACACATCACGCTGGGTCGCTCGGCGTAAGGCAGAAGTGGTAGCGGCCGTGAACGGTGGACTGCTGAGCGTTCCAGAAGCTTGCGAGCGTTACGCGCTGTCGCTTGAGGAACTGGTCTCCTGGCAACGCGCCGTCGATCGCGACGGGATGCCTGGGCTGCGGGTCAGCAAGGTCCAGCAAAACCGCGACAAGCACGAGCGTGCTAACCGCCGGCTGCGCGCTTAAACTTGGCAGCGGTCTTTGCCTTCGAAGCATACCAGCGGATCTGCGCCCCGGCAGGGTTAGGCTCAAGGTGTCCATTCGAAGACCCGGGCTAAAAAGATCTCCTACCTTACGGTGCTATTTACCTCGTGGACGGCCACCAAGCATGCACGTGGAACAGTTCTGCAGTGAGCGCCGTTAAGCGATTGAGCCATCAACATGGGCTCGGCGTCCCGATCGCACTAACTCGCACCTTCTGCGGTCGGGACGCAACCAAGGCGCTAACACCTGGTCTGCTGCTTTGCCTGAACATTCCGGTAGCGAGATCGAAGTCCTCTATGTGGGTCTCGCACATTCTTG